>JAZQYS010000270.1:0-3871 GCA_045633645.1 Victivallaceae bacterium
GATCTTCTTTGAGGGCTTCAAGATCAATCTGTTCAAGCAGAGACTGGATTGCGGGAGCACCCATTTCTGCTCTGAAAGAACTGCCGTAGTCCTCGCAGGCCTGACGGTATTCATGCTCGGACAGAATCTGCTGGAGTTCCAACGGCGTGTCGCCCGGATCCGTCACGATATATTCTTCATAATAAATAATGCTGTCAAGTTTCTTGGCAGGCATGTCCAGCATAAGCGCAATGCGGCTGGGCATACACTTCAGGAACCAGATATGTGACACCGGAACAGCCAGGTCAATGTGACCCATGCGTTCACGGCGCACTTTGGCCTGGGTAACTTCAACACCGCAACGGTCGCAGACAACGCCCTTGCTCTTGATGCGTTTGTGCTTACCGCAGTTACATTCCCAGTCGCGGGTAGGTCCGAAAATTCTTTCGCAGAAAAGACCGTGCTTCTCGGGTTTCAGACTGCGGTAGTTGATGGTTTCCGGGTTTTTGACCTCGCCGCGGGACCATTTACGAATCGTATCAGGACTGGCGACGTTGATCGAAATTGCACCGAAATTGTTGGCTGAATCCTTGGATTGCAGCTCCCTGTAAGCATATGTATTGTCAATCAAGGTAACACCTCACTTGAATTATTGATTATTGCCGGGTTTCTCGATCGTGCGGATATCAAGTCCCAAACTCTGCATTTCTTTGAGCAGAACGTTGAAGGACTCGGGACGTCCGGCTTCAAGGACGTTCTTTCCGTTGACGATGGATTCGTAAATGCGGTTTCTGCCGATGGTATCGTCAGACTTGACAGTCAGCATTTCCTGCAGCGTGTAAGCCGCACCGTAGGCTTCAAGAGCCCAGACTTCCATTTCTCCGAAACGCTGACCTCCGTGCTGGGCTTTACCGCCCAACGGCTGCTGCGTAACCAGAGAGTAGGGTCCGACGGCACGTGCGTGAATCTTGTTGGCAACCAGGTGGTCCAGTTTCAGCATGTAGATCTGACCGACCATCACGCGCTGATCAAAGCGGTCGCCGGTACGGCCGTCGTAAACGTCGGTCTTACCGTCGTAAACATAACCGCCGTTGCCGTCAGGACGGAATCCCCAATGATAATTCTTGCCGTTTTCTTCAGCAAATTTCTCATTCGCTTCGGTCATCAGACGGACAATGTCTTCTTCCTGAACACCGTCAAAGACAGGCGTTGCAGTCTTGATGCCCAGCATCTTGGCAGCCCAGCCCAGGTGCGTTTCAAGAACCTGTCCGACGTTCATACGGCTCGGCACACCGAGGGGGTTCAGCACGATATCAACCGGGGTACCATCTTCAAGGAACGGCATGTCTTCCACAGGAACGATACGGGAAACGATACCCTTGTTACCGTGACGTCCCGCCATCTTGTCACCAACCTGAAGTTTGCGTTTGCAGCCGACGTAGATCTTGACACGTTTGATGATGCCGCCATCGGCATCGGGGGAATCCAAGTGATCCATCAGACGGCGATGTTTCTCTTCGTTCTCTTCAAAGAGAGGAACGAACTGATCAATGATTGCCGTAATGGTGTTTTTGACTTCGCAGTCTTCCATGGACCAGCAGTTGTAATGCTGCGCCAGTTTCTGGACTGCATTCTTGTTGATTTTGCGGTTGGCATTGATAAGCACAACACCTTCGCCGCTGGTATCAACAATCCGGTAAGGCAGCTTGGTGGCAACCAGAACATCCGCCAGTTTGTCGGTCAGATCTTCAATGAGTTTGGTGTAAGTTTCACGGTACTCGTTGCGCATCTGTTTTTCCTGATTGCGTTTTTCAGTCTTGGTCATGCTGGCACGGGCTGTGGTATCTTTGACCGCATCAACACGGATATCCATAACGATACCGCCCTTGCCGCTGGAAACTGTCAGACTGGAATCTTTGACATCAGCTGCTTTTTCACCGAAGATGGCACGGAGCAGACGTTCTTCAGGAGCAAGCTCCGTCTCGCTCTTGGGCGTGATCTTACCGACAAGGATATCTCCGGGACGGACTTCAGCACCTTCAAAAACGATACCGCGGCTGTCCAGATTGCGCAGAGCATCTTCACTCACGTTCGGGATATCACGGGTGATTTCTTCAGGTCCGAGTTTGGTATCGCGGCTGGTGATTTCAAATTCATCAACGTGGATACTGGTGTAAACGTCCTCTTTAACGAGACGTTCACTGACGATGATAGCGTCCTCAAAGTTGTATCCGCACCAGGGCATGAACGCAACCAGAACGTTGCGGCCCAGGGCCAGTTCACCGCCCTGAGTGGCGGCACCGTCGGCAAGCAGAGTACCTTTTTCAACAACATCACCGCGGCGGAGCACAGGACGCTGGTTGATACAGGTTCCGGCATTGCTGCGCAGATATTTATACAGATGATATTCCTGCTTGATTGTTGAGGGCAGCGTGCCGTCGGGCGTGACGACAATGTGATTGCTGCTGACTTCAGCAACAATACCTTTTTCACGGGCGACAACAACAGCGCGGGAGTCGCGGGCGATACGCTCTTCAAGACCGGTTCCGACATAGGGAGATTCCGGATTCATCAGAGAAACACCCTGACGCTGCATGTTTGATCCCATCAAAGCACGGTTGGCGTCGTCGTGTTCAAGGAACGGAATGATACCGGCAGCGGCACTGACCAACTGTTTCGGAGAAACGTCCATGTACTGAACCGTTTCGCGGGGATGCTCACCGGATTCACCCATGTAACGGCACATGATCATCGGACGGACAAAGCGGTTTTCTTCATCCAGAAGAGCATTTGCCTGAGCAATAACGAACTTCTCTTCTTTATCAGCGGTCAGGTAATCAATCGTGTCAGAAACCTTTCCGTCAATCACGCGGCGGTACGGCGTTTCAATGAAACCGTACTCGTTGATGATGGCGTAAAGTGACATGGAGCTGATAAGACCGATGTTCGGACCTTCAGGCGTTTCAATCGGGCAGATACGTCCGTAGTGGCTGGGGTGAACGTCGCGGACTTCGAATCCGGCACGGTCACGGCTCAAACCGCCGGGACCCAGAGCGGAAATACGGCGTTTGTTGGTCAATTCGCTCAACGGGTTGGTCTGATCCATGAACTGAGAAAGCTGACTGCGGGCGAAGAAATCGCGGATCACACCGGCAAACGCCTTGGGATTGATCAGCTTCTGCGGCGTCACATTGGCATCGTCATAGGTCATGTGTTCGCGGATCATACGCTCGGTGCGGAGCAGACCGACGCGGCACTGATTCTGCAGCAGTTCGCCGACAGTACGGACACGGCGGGCGCCCAGGTGGTCAATATCGTCCACAGGACTGTTGTTGAGACGCATTTTAATAAGCATCTTGGTTGCAGCCATAAGATCCTTGGGATCAAGCACACGCAGATCCGGCGGCAGACCGACACCCAGGCGCTCATTGAGTTTGTAACGCCCCACAGCACCCAGGTCATAACGGCGGCTGTCAAAGAACAGACGTTTGATGAGCAAACGGGCATTGTTGATGTTCGGGGGATCTCCGGGACGCATACGGCGATAGATTTCTTTGAGAGCACTTTCTTCGTCGCGGGCGGGATCTTTACGCAAACTGGCGAAAAGATAGTCGTCGCCATCGGCCACATAAGCCAGTTCAACTTCTTCAATACCATTTTCCTGAAGAATATTCAGAACATGCTCGTCCAGCTTTGCAAATTCGTCGATAAGGACTTCATCACGTTCATTGGTAATATCGTCAATGGTATAGAATTTGGTCAAATCTTTCTGCTTGAGCAGATAGCTGAGTGTGAACTTCTTGACTTCGTAAACTTCGCTCAAGATATCCTTGTTGGTGGGATAACCGATGGTACGGAGGAACGTCGTAATGTAGAATTTACGGCGGCGGCG
>JAZQYS010000271.1:0-1979 GCA_045633645.1 Victivallaceae bacterium
AAGCCTTTGCTTCTCAAGTCCGCAGCGGCGCGATCACAGGTGCCACCGGCAAAACCTTTGATGCCCTGGTCGTCAACGGCATCGGCGGTTCCGCCCTGGGACCCCAGCTGATGCAGTTTGCGGTCAACGGTCCTTACTGGAACGAACTTGACCGCGAAAAACGCAAAAACAATCTGAAACTTTATTTTCTGGACAACACTGACTCTGCGGAATTTGCAGATTTACTTGCAGTGATGGATCCGGAAAGAACGCTTCAGTTGGTTATTTCCAAATCCGGCGGCACCAGGGAAACAAAAAACAATATGATCGCCATGGAGGATTTTTATGCCTCCAACGGACTTGATTTTGCAAAGTTCGCAGTTGCGATCACCATGAAAGACAGCCAGTTGGATCAGCACGCCCGCAGCAAAAACTGGCTCAAAGTTTTTGAAATGGCGGATTCCATCGGCGGACGCACCAGTGAAACCAGTATCGTCGGACACGTCCCCGCCGCCCTGACCGGTGTGGACTTCAAAAAGTTCCTTTCCGGTGCCTGTGCAATGGACTCCTGGACAAGAAACACACAAAAAGCAGCCAATCCCGCAATGATGCTCGCTGCGATGTGGTATATTTCCGGCAAAGGCAAAGGCGACCGCAATATGGTGATAGTGCCTTACAGTGACCGTCTGGTTCTGCTTTCTCGTTATTTGCAGCAGCTGGTTATGGAAAGTCTGGGCAAAGCTCTTGATCTGGACGGAAAAGAAGTCCATCAGGGACTTAACGTTTTCGGCAACAAGGGCGGCACCGATGCTCATGCCTTTATTCAGCAGCTCAATGACGGACGTGATGACTTTTTCGCCACGTTCATTGAAGTTCTGACTGATTCAAAGAAAATTGCCATGGGCGACGGTTTTGCCATGGGCGATTATCTTCACGGATTCCTTGAGGGACTTTCTGCTGCTCTGCGCGGCAAAGGACGTCAGACCATTCAGATTAAACTGCCGAAACTTGATGAATTTACGCTGGGACAAATCATTGCCCTTTACGAAAGAGCTGTTGCCGTTTATGCGGAATTCATCAATATCAACGCATTCCACCAGCCCGGCGTTCAGGCTTACAAGCTGGCGGCAAACGGCATTCTCGAATTGGCTGCCCAGTTGAATGATCAGCTCAAAACGCTCGCCCCCTTCACCGGAAGCGCAGCGGATATTGCCGCAAAGGTTGGAAAAGCCGACAAGACCGTTGAAATTGCAGGACTTCTGGACAAAGCGGCGTTGAATTCAGAAAGCGTCTCCCGCTCCTTTGATGCAACAGCCGGAACCTGGATTTATTCAATCAAGTGAACCTCTTACTTTTAGACGATCAGGATTTTATCAGCAGTGACGTGGTGCGCGTTTCAGGACGCCGCCACGAGCAGTTGCGCAACATCATCAAAGTTCACCCCGGCAAACTGTGCCGTGCGGGTGTACTCGGGGGTATGCGCGGACACGCTGAAGTCCTTTCCTGCGATGAAAAAGAAACGCTCCTGCGTTTTACGGCAGAAGATGCCCCTCCCCCGCCGTTGCCGGTAACTTTGTTGGTTGCCCTGCCACGTCCGCAGACTTATACAAAAGTTTTGAATTGTGCGGTGGAAATGGGCGTCAAGCGCATTGACTTTATCAACTCTTTCAAGGTTGAAAAAAGTTTCTGGCAGGGTTCGCGTTTAAAAGAAGAATATATTGAAAACGAACTGCGCCTGGCTTTGGAACAGTGTGCAGATACCATTTTGCCCGAAATCCATTTTCATCCCCGTTTCAAAACCTTCATTGAAGATGAATTGCCGGAAATCTCTCCCGGTGCCGCCCGTATTGCCGGAATCCCCGGCGCGGACAGCGTTCCGGAGGATTTTGCAGGAAAGCCCGTTCTGCTTGCCGTAGGTCCCGAGGGCGGCTTCACCGATTACGAAAACGAATTTCTGCTTGCCAACGGCTTTACCGGAGTGGGACTGGGTCCGCATATTC
>JAZQYS010000272.1:0-3672 GCA_045633645.1 Victivallaceae bacterium
CATGAATGAGGAAATTTGCTCAAATCAAGCTGCAGGTAGTCCGCTGCACCGGCAGGCGCAGAAAATTCAACCGGTTCAAGCGTTGCAACTTCGGCTGTCCGCTCGTAGGTTACTTCTGCCAGCGGCGGGTCAAACCAATCACCAACATCATCACTTTTTTTGACATAAAAATATTTGGTGCAGGTCTTTGCTTTTGCATCAATTTCGGAACAGGCGAAGACAAAACCTGCCTTTTCGTTATCATAAGCGTGAAGTTCTGCCGGTTCGCCGGTGGCATCAATTTGCAGACCAGCCCCCGGTTCGCCCTTAAGCTCAGCAAGCCATTCTGTCACACTGCCGGAGTAGCCGTTGTCAACGGCGAGTTGGTAGGCACTTTTTCCATCTTCACCGTCTTCGGCATCGGTACCGTCTTTGCCATCTTTTCCGGCAGCGCGGATGCCGGTATCGGCGGTGCCGATGAACCAGTTGCCGTTTTCTCCGATATGGGGAGTTGTTCCGGCAGGACCGGGAGTTTCGGAGCGGGTAGCTTCCGCAATCAGGGCTTTAACCTGAGCAGACGTAAGGTATTCCGGATCTTGAGGAGGCTCAGGAATTGATCCACCTTCTACCCAGACGCGATTTCGAAGAATCAAAGGATATTGCAGCAAGAAAATAAGAGTTCCGGATCCATCATATCCCCCCATCTCAACGGTCAGAGTGACGCTCTGTTTGGCTTTGGCTGCGCTGATAAGAGCATCAACCGATGTATTAGGAGCTATAAACGAAAGAATAGTCCGTCCGTCATCTGTGGCGGACACGGTGACATCCGAAGATGTATTAAGCAGTACCGGTGCTGTTGCCTGATTGAAGTCACCGTCTACTGCGATGTACCAGGATACAACTCCGGCAAGTTCATCGATTCCGACACTTTTGAGACGGCTCTCTGAATCAAGCTCTTTTGTTCTCAAATCCAAGTTGAATCGGGCGGCAAGTCCGATTGCAAGAGATGGTGTGGTAACGAGCACACCTTTTTCTGAACACCAGGAGCCGACCCCTCCGTCAAGTTTGAGTATTTTGTTTTCAGTTTGCATTTGTTTTCCTTCTTCCGCCCGGGAGTTCACCCGAAAGCCCGTTGACAGTTATATGGTACTGTTCATCGACTGTGACAGTGGCAATCGTTCGCCAGTGTTTTGTGCCGATGGACAAGGTTCCGCAGTTGATATTGAATATTCTGAACTTCATAAGAGACAGTTGATTAATATCAAAATGCCCCTTTTGCCACGCAGCCTTAATAGTCAAAACTTCCCCTGGTTCAGGAAGCGGAAAATATCCGGAATAATGGATTTTTTCTGATTTATCCGGCAGCAGCGCTTCTGGCATTGGGCGATCAACCGGCCAGAGTTCGTATTTGAGAGTTTTTTCCGGTTCAAGCACAAGCGGATTACGCTTGCTGTATTCAAGATTGATTTGGATACAGCTGGCATGACTGCTGCGCAGATCTTCATACTCCTCCTCGGTTTCAATGACCACCAGCAGAGCAGGAACTTCTCCGCAAAGTTGATTGCAGCCGAACAGCATACCGTCTGCATCAGCAAGAAGTAAGCCGTGAGCAGAAGATCGCAGAGAACTTATATCTGCTTTGGGTTGCAACCGGTCAATGATTTCCGGATCCACAAATTCCGGCTCCGGAAGTTTTCCCTCATCAGAATCGTCTTCTGACGGATCAATCCAGCTGACAACTCCACTGCCTTGCCCAACTACACCAGTTCCTCCCCATTGCGGCTCATCGTTGTTTTTTTCGTTTTTGTAATACTCTTGCATGTCAAAGCTCCGCTATCGGACAGCGTTTGGCTGCCATGATGTAAGCCACGGTGACGGGATACTGTTCAATAGAAACAGAGCCGTTTTCCATGGTAACTTTAGCTATTGGTGAATCGAATACTGAAGGCGTTTGGGTGAGCCGGGCGCGAATATCGGACCAATTCCCCAGTTTGTCCGTGGGTTCAGAACAGATGCACAATATGCCCTCTGCCGGTTCGATTGTTTCACCCTCGTACCACTGCATAACAAGACCGTTCCTGTTGACCCAGCCGCCGGAGATCTCAAGTTTTCCCTTATCGTTTAGACTTACAAGGAACAGTCCTGAAGTTCCGGATTGTGTTCCCCCGGAAGACTGCGGAACGGCAGAAATCACCCGTCCGGTGGGTCGTTTGTCAATGCGGATGCCGGGACCTGCAGTCACATCCAGAGAGCGCAGCAGGTCAATGATCTGATTATTCCAGAGGGATCTCCAGTTCCGGACCATATCAACAACGTTTGAGCCTGAAAGTCGCGGAAAAAACATCAATTACCTCCGTAAAGCAACTTGTTCCAACCCTTTGAATCGCCTGATTTAGTCCAGGTAAGCGTGGCGAGCCAGTATTTTTCATGCCACTGAACAGTAGCATTGTCACATTTCCAATTTCCTCCGGAGAGATTGACGGTAATACCGGGAGATTTATTAACAGAGTTAAGTTCTTTTGCAACCATGTTGATTGCCGCTCCAAACGATGAAAAACGTGCAGAGATCACCAGCGTATAAACGGACTTGTCAAAAGTTTCAACGCCTTTCATTTCCGGCAAAGGGTCTTTGATCGCTTTCCAGAGTTTGCCATTGGTGACGGGAGCATCATTGGGAGTTTTGCCCCACTTGTATTTCTGCGCATCTGCATCGCTGAGCGTGATGCCTTTGCTGCTCTCCCAGAAAGAAGGGACTGTCGTGATTCCTGGAGCCGCAAAAAGGTAATGGTCCCAACAGGTGCGATAGTCCGGATGAGAAGCAAGTGCGCACTGCAGCATAGATCCGGTCAACTGAGCGGACTTTTTTCCGTAAGACGTATCAGGACCGACAGCTGCTTCGCCGTCATGGAGTTCTGCGATAAGCTGGCACTCCCACCATTTACCGGCAGCCTGGTAGACTCTTGACGATGTGATCTTGCCGATTTCTTCATTGATGACACCATATTCATTCATCGCCTGGATATTTTTCATCTCTTCAAGCGTTCCGGTGTAGATTATTTCGTTTCGGCTTCCGGATTTGCTGATTTCTTTGATCCGTGAAATATGTTTGATTATCGCCATTTTTTACTCCGTTAAATTTTGAAATTTCTTGCAGATCTCAGACAGCAGATCTGTTGATCTTTTAGCTTGAGTGGCAATCGCCCGATTGTATTCTTTACTGAGATCGACAGCTCCTCCTGCGAAACCGCCACGGGAGGTGAGAGAGTTTGTGATCACAGACATATCAGGGAGTTTCCCTACGGTAGATGAGCTCTTTGCCCTGTGGTTCAACTCATAAGAAGCTGCCGTTATTTTGCGGATTTTTTCCTCTTGTTCAGGAGTAAGAGTCACCCCCATGCTTTCAGCTTGCCTTCGAGATCGATGCAGAGCTTCTTCGATGGCAGCTTCTTTACCCTTACCCTGATTGATCATTTGCTGCAGTTTATATTTCCGTTCAAGCTCCCGGATCTCATCATCCAATTTGGCAGATTTTTCAGCCTGCTTCCGGTCATAATTTGCACCGGCTGCAGCAATGATCTGCTGTCTCATTGGTTCAGTCAGGGTACGGTTCATACCTTGTGCCGTTTTTTCTGCTTTCAGGATCTCTGCCTCAATAAACTTTTGCCGGTGGGGATCCGCCTTGGGAGCCTCGGG
>JAZQYS010000273.1:0-2893 GCA_045633645.1 Victivallaceae bacterium
CTCCGCCTGTGATTTTCACATTTTTATACAGCATCCAGTGGTTGACATCACGTCCGCTGGAATATCCCCGGCGGGAAATGGTCAATTCTCCGTCTTTATCAGAAACAAAGGTGATAAAATATTTTCCCCATGCGGTATTGGCGCCCCGGGTAAAAATCAGATATCCCGTGGATTTCGCCCATGCCGGATGCTGAAAACTCATGCGCGGACTGCACGAAACCGCCTTGATATTCATCTTTGCTTCTCTGCCGTCAATATCCAGTTTGATTCCGGCAGAAACGAGAAGCGGCAGAAACGCAAGCAGAAATATTGCTTTTTTCACGTACATCACATACCTTCCTGTTCGTCAAATTTGCCTTTTACACCAACCAATTTCAACTGGCTGACCGTCGCAACGTTACCGGCAAGAGCAAGAACATTGAGCTGTCCGCCATGACGGTAATCAACGTTGCGGTTTTCGTTGATCGGATATTCAGGTTTGAAATATGATTCAACATACTGAACATAACTGGGCATACCGATTCCATCCACAATATGACAAACCTTGCTCGGACTGCGGAAACGGGTGTATTTAACAGCGGCAGGGTCTTTGGTTTTTGCGGACCATGAAACAGTCTGCGAAACTGAATAACTGCGCTCTCTCAAAAAGTAACCGTTATATCTTGCAAGTCCATAACATCTGCCGGTCTGCGGCGCAACGGCCGGACAAACCATCTGCTTGGGAACATTGCGTTCTTCATAGTCTTTGTTTTCAATGGATTTTTTCATGGTGTTGCAGAACCAGCTGGTCCCGACATGCCAGTCAGTTCCGGCAACGCCATCTTTGCCGACAGATCCGTTATAGGACATCATTCCATCCTGCGGCATAAGCATATCATCAAAGGCGGCATAATACGCATAAACACTCATGCCGATTTGTTTTAAATTGTTGACACAGTTGATTGTTTTTGCCCTGTCACGCGCCTTGTTCAATGCGGGCATGAGCATCGCAGCCAGAATTGCGATGATAGCAATCACGACCAGCAGTTCAATCAGAGTAAAACGGCATTTTTTTGAAAGTTCTTTCATTTTTTCATTTTCCTTTTCTAAAGAAACAATATTCAAAAAATTTTTTTTGCAAACATTCAAGCAAATCCACAACTTTTTATGCTCAGTACAAGCCTTCCTGCTGGTCAAATTTGCCTTTGGGACCGGTCGTTTTAAGTTTTCCGGTGGTAACAACATTTCCGGCAAGAGCAAGAACATTAACCTGATTATTGTGGCGGTAATCAACACGTCTGCCGCTTCTTCCATCCATAGGATAATCACGATCGTAGGCAGCGGGAACTTCCTGACTGTAACTTGGCATTCCGATACCGTCAATCATGTGAATTACCTTGGTGGGACTGCGGAACTTGGTATATTTTGTGGCAAATTCAGTACCTCCGGTAACCACAAGTCCGGACCAGGTTGAACCCTGAGGCATCGTATAACTGCGGTTCTTGGTAAACTCTGAAGCATAATAACCATTACATCTTTTTTCCTGCGGCGGAACTGCCGGACAAATCATCTGCTTGGGAACATTTGCTTTTTCATAATCAGCGGTATCAACGGATTTTTTCATGGTATTGCAGAACCAGCTGGTTCCGACGTGCCATTCAACACCGCCAACTCCATTAAAAGCCGTCATGCCGTCCTGCGGCATAAGCATATCATCAAAAGCGGCATAATACGCATAAACGCTCAAACCGACCTGTTTTAAATTATTGACACAGCTGATTGTTTTTGCCCTGTCGCGCGCTTTGTTCAGCGCAGGCATAAGCATCGCAGCCAGAATTGCAATGATTGCAATCACGACCAGCAGTTCAATCAGGGTAAAACGGCATTTTTTTGAAAAATTTTTCATGTTTCTTTTTCCTTTTTTTGTTTTCTTGAATTAAATTTCAAAGTTTTCTTGTATATTTCAAATATTTTCTCACAACAAAAGCAAGTTCCTCCACCTGAGGAGCGATATCTTCATTTCCTGACAGAATAGAAGATATTCCGGACGAAATCAGTTTGAATAAATCCGGAGATGACAACTGATATTCACTGTGAAGTTTCTCAAGCACATTTTGAAATGTGCTGTAAGGTTTTCCGCAGTTTTCAAAAGCCTTGGCAATAGAACTTTTTCTCAGCGGAATACCGTGATGCAAAGCGGCAAGATGATTCTGAAATTTTTCAGACCAGAGAAACTCAATCAAGGGAACAGCCAATTTACTGTCAATACATCTGCGGCGCATAACAAGAAGTTCCGTCGCCTGAATCGATCTGCCCGTGTGTTCAGGAGAAACGCCCGGCATGGGGAGAAAAACAAAATCCCGGTCAAAAATTTCAGGTTGCAATCCGTATATCTGACTGTCGATAACAGAAAAAGCGCAGCTTCCGCAGCGGGAAATATAATCTTTGCCGGATTGAACAGAACAGTTTCCTTTAAGAGAATGAAATGCTTTCAACGCCGCAACAGACTCCGCCGAATCAAAACAAACGGGGTCCTCTCTGTCAAGACAGAATAATCTGCCGCCGGCACTTAAAATAAAATTCATCCACAGATAATAACTGTTGTTCCAGAGAAAGACATTTTCAACAGAAGAATTTTGCGACAGTTTCTCAACAAGAGCAACAAAATCATTCAGCGTCCAATTAGAAGACGGAATGGCACAACCGGCCTTTTCCAGAATTTTTCTGTTGCATGCCATCAGACGCGGAGAAAACAGAAAAGGCAGTGCCGTTAATGACTCTTTCTGCATAAAGGGTTTGAGCTGCTCCCGGCAGAACGGAGAAAGATCAGGATAACAAGCCTCAAGCAGCGGCGCAAGATCGGCAAATTCTCCGTGCCGGGTCTGCGCGGTTGCCGTGGTGACGATTTCAAAAT
>JAZQYS010000274.1:0-5491 GCA_045633645.1 Victivallaceae bacterium
TTAGGAGTGTTGAACTATTTGTTTACGCTTCCGTCGGAATTTTTCTCACAACGTTCCGGTGGAGACCTTCAGAATAGAGTATTGCTCAACAGTACGGTTATCAATTCAATATTCGGAACGGTTGCTGATAATGCAGTCAAACTCTTTACTGCACTCTTTTTTCTGTTTCTGATGTTCCAGTACAGCTGGCTGCTTTCATGTTTTTCCATCGGTTTTCTGCTGCTGGATTTGTTGTTTCTGCACATTGCTGCCAAAAGAAAACAGATTCACTATTTGAGTTTGAATATGCTGAATATGAAAATGCTCTCATCTGTCATAAACGGAATCTGTATGATTGAAAATATCCGTGCATCCGGCAGAGAAAAGGCGGTATTTCAGCAATGGGCAGGGCAATTAGCAGAGGTTTCCCGGAAGAATCTTGAAGTTCAAACCGGAGCCGCTTATTTTAATATTCCGCCGGCTTTTTTCAATCTGCTTGCCAATGTTCTTACGCTTTGTGTCGGAGCAAAACTGGTTATGGATGGCGATTTGACACTGGGCGGCTTATTTGCTTTTCAAACTCTGACCGCAAGTTTTTCCACACCGGTAACGGCTCTTTTGCAGCAGAATGCAGAGCTTCAAAGTTTGCGTGCTGATGTTGAACGGATTCAGGATATTTACAAATATGAACCGGAAAAACAATTTGCAGAAGTTTCAGACGGAACTGACAAGATGTGCGAACAACTGGATTTTGAAATGCGCAATATAACTTTCGGATACAGTAAATTTGAAGAACCGCTTGTCAAAGATTTTTCGCTGAAAATATCTCCCGGCAAACGCGTCGCACTTGTGGGACATTCCGGTTCCGGCAAAAGTACCATCGCCAAACTTGCCAATGGCACATTAAGTCCTTGGAGCGGTGAAATTCTGTTGAACGGAAAACCTTTAAGCTGTTATACCAAAGAGGAATATTACAGTTTAATCGGTACAGTCGATCAAAATATTATGCTCTTTTCCGGCACAGTCGGCGAAAATCTGACGTTGTTTGCTCCGCTTTATGATGCAACTGTACTGCAGAAAGCCGTCCGGGATGCTGCTGTTGAAGAAGAACTTACTTCCCGTGGCGATATGCTGCAGCAGATTGTTGATGAAAACGGCAGAAACTTTTCCGGCGGACAGTGTCAGCGTTTGGAAATCGCCCGTACTCTGGCTCAGCAGACGCCGATGTTGATTCTGGATGAAGCAACCAGCGCACTGGATCCTGTAACCGAGCTGCAAATTGATTCAGCCATCCGCAAACGCAAGGTCAGCTGCCTGATCATTGCTCACCGTTTAAGCACGGTTCGGGATTGCGATGAAATTATTATGCTGGAAAATGGTGTTGTAATTGAACGCGGAACTCATCAGGAACTTATGCAGTTGAATGGTGCCTACGCCAATATGATGAATTTGGAACAAGGTGGTGCGTCATGCTGAATAAAAACGATTTGTTGAACAAAAACCGTATCTTGACTCAAGAAGCACTGCGGGGAAAAATTGATCGGCTCGGCAGTTGCGCAGGGCTTTCTGTTGAAAATAAAGATGATGATAAAGAAATCTGCTCCAATCCCCTGTATGCGGTGTTGCAGATTATTGCATCCGAATACCACTTGCAATTGAAAAACACTGATATTCTTTTGAGTGTTCATGGCAAACTCGCGTGGAATGAACAGCTGAAACTTGTGGCTGAAAAAAACAACTGGCGTATGCGGCTGATTTTTCTCCCGGAGCAATTTTACCGGGAACACTCCCGTCCGCTTCTGGCATACGCCGATAATGTTCCTGTTGTGCTTTATCTCAAAGGAGAACACAGTTATTTTATTTCAGCAGAAAAACCGGGCAAAAAACAGCCGCTTAATAGAACGAATGCCAATCTTTTCAGCCGCGAAGCGTATTGTTTTTATGAAACGTTTCCGCAGGATTCCGGCAATATCCGGCAAATGCTGAAGTTTATTTTCAGGTCATCCAAACCGATTATGACCGGAGTTATGCTGATCAGTCTTGCCGGTGCTTTGCTCGGCTTGATGATTCCTGTTACCACACAATATATTACCGGCAAACTTATTCCATCGGGTCTGAATGATGAGTTGATGCAGATATCTTTGCTGCTGCTTGCGTTGACTGTTGTGGAAATGCTGCTGAAAATTGTTCCTCAACTGCTGATGTTGTTCTTTTCCTCCCGTCAGTATGAACGGTTTCAGGCGGCAGTTTACGATCACATTCTCCGGATTCCGCTTAAAATTTTCCGGCAATACGATGCCGGAGAAATGACTTCAAGGATTTTGGCAGCCAGCCAGATTCAAAATACGGTGTTTTCGGTTGTCAACGGACAGTTGATCGGCTCTCTTTTTACAGTTGTAAGCCTTGCAATGATGTTTTATTACAGCACAACTTTAGCGTGGTGGGGCGTCATTATGGTTGTATCCTACGGAGCAGTATTTTTCCTGCTTGCCCGGCGAAATCTTGTTCCGCTGGCTCGTGCGGTGGAAGCCCGGGGTAGAGTCAGCGGTTTTCTCCAGCAATTTTTCAGCGGCATGAACAAAGTTCGTTCTGCCGGAGCTGAACAGCAGTTGCTCAACCGTTTTATGAATGATTTTTCTGAAATGGAAACTGCTCATCATCTTGCCGGCTCCAACGATATACAACAGCAGGTTTTCAGCAGCTGTTTTTCAATGCTTATTTCTGTTATATTTTATGCTCTTGCAGGAGGTTTTCCGGATGCTGATCTCTCCCTGCCGGTTTTTCTTGCATTTATGGCGGCATTCCACAGTTTCAAAGGCGGCTTGCTGGATTTTACTTCGTCAATTTGGACTCTGCTTGCCGTAAAGACAGAAGTCAATCGTATTATGCCGATTCTGCAGGAAAAGCCTGAAGATAACGGCGACAGAAATGATGCCGGTGTTTTAAGCGGGAAAGTGGAAGTTTCTCACCTGAAATTCCGCTATACTCCAGATTCACCTTTGGTGCTGGATGACGTTTCTCTGAAAGCTGAACCGGGTGAATTTATTGCAATTGCCGGAGCTTCCGGTGCCGGAAAAAGTTCATTATTCCGTCTTCTGCTGGGGTTTGAAACTCCAAACAGCGGCGCAATCTATTATTCAGATCAGGATTTTGCCAACCTTGAACGGAGCAGTGTACGCCGTCAGATGGGCGTGATTATGCAGAACAGCCGCATTATTCCGGGGTCCATATTAGAAAACATCATACAAGGAACAGACGCTTCTGTTGATGATGCCCGGAATGCTTTGGAAATGGCTGAGTTTGCCGATGACGTAAAAAAAATGCCAATGGATATACACACTATTGTCACACCCTCGACTATATCCGGCGGACAACAGCAGCGTATTTTAATAGCCCGAGCTTTAGTCGGAAATCCCAAAGTAATATTGATGGATGAATCCACAAGTGCTTTGGATAATATTTCGCAGGAAAGGATAACAGAAAAACTGCGGCAGCTTGCTGTAACCAGAATCGTAATTGCGCACCGTTTGAGTACGATTGTCCATGCTGACCGTATTTATGTGTTGGATAAAGGCAAAGTTGTTCAGTGTGGAACTTATGAAACATTATCTGCCTGCGATGGCGTTTTCAAGGAATTGATTGAAAGGCAGAAAACCGGAAAGGATTGATCATTATGATCAAAAATTTTATTATTGCATTTTTGTCATTGACAGTATCGGGATTTATATTGTATCATCTCGGCGTTTTTGAAAACCTGAATTATAAGGGACATGATGAACGCAGCCAATATGCGGAAAAACGGACAGAAACTGTCCGCAAAACACCGGATTTTGTGATCGGCTCTGTCTATGACAGTAAAGATATTCCTGCTGCGGAATCGGTAAAAGGTGCGAAAATTGCTTCCGAAATTCTGCAGACCAAGGGGATGAATATAAAATACATTACCGTTCCCAACTGTCAAAAACGACCTGAAGCCGCGGCAGAATTGCAAAAATTCTGTGTCAATTACCGTGTCGGTGCGGTATTGGGACCGGGAAACTCTGATTTGCTGATATCGTTCCGCGCAATCAGTCAGTTTTATGCTCTCCCGCTGATATCGCCTGTAACGGTTCGTCCGGATAAACTGCCGCAGCTGGAGCATGATAATTACGTAAGTTTCTTTCCTCCTCTTGAAAAATGGGTTAATACAATACTTGCTCATATGAAAGGAAACAATATAAAGAAAATTCTGATTATCACTCCCGGAAACGGCACATACGGAGAGATGTTTTCTTCTGTATTGGAACGGAACAGCAAAGATGTTCTGAACGATTTTCAAGTCTATCGGATGACTTATCCGCATCCCCTGCGTGCAAGTTATTTCAACAACAGTTTGACCAATTACGGCGGTCAGCACAAAGTGGATGCAATTTTTTTCGGAGGAGTTGCTGACGAATTGCCGGAGTTGATACAGATTTTGAAAAAACATAATATCAAGCTGCCTGTATATGTTTCTGACGACATCATCCGCAATGAGATAAAAGTTACGGAAAAAATATCTTTCAAGCTCTTTTTGCCCGAAGCGGAAGTTCCTGTCAGCAATTCAAAATGGCTTGATATGTTTGTCAATCGTTATAAAGTACAGCCCTCTTATCATGCGATACTCGGAGCTGAAACAATGTTTGCTCTTGCTGCAGCTTACAATAAATCAACTTATACACCTGACTTGTTTGTCAAGACCCTGGAACAGACATCAAAAGAGTTGAATAAAAAAATCAATGTTAAAATCATTGATTTTTCTGCCGGAAAACTCTGACCTTTACCGTTTTGAAACATTTCCTGACAAGATTTGAGAAAATTGCAGGAGTAAATTTGTGCGGCAGAGACGTTGCTGAAGATTTGACCGCAGCGGAAATCGTCTGCAAGAATCAAATGACAAGGATCTGAATAACATTTGTAACTTCAAATGGACCCGATGGACAATTTGGCTTTTTGGGGTCTATCCGGTCACTTGGTCCACAAAATGCGGGGCAGGGTAACCCAAGCGCATTCTCTGTGAATGCTGTTTCTCTTTTAAACACCCCGGGGGAGCTGTAAACCGAAACAACTCCCATTTTGCATTTTCTCATCATCCGTCGCGCAAAGTGCTATGGATGACAGGTCATACAGAGCGACAGCGGAAGTGCTTCATGGCGTAATGAAACTGCTTCATATTGTGGCGTGTCAGCGAAACAAAGCTTGTTTTTATGAAGCACGCCTGACGGCGTATAAAGCGAAAAACTTACCACGCTTTATGGTTTTTGCCCCGAATTTAGGCAAAAAAAATGGAGCGAGTGACCGGAATCGAACCGGCGACAATCACGTTGGCAACGTGATGCTCTACCAACTGAGCTACACTCGCATCGAAAGCAAATTCAGAAATGGAGCGAGTGACCGGAATCGAACCGGCGACAATCACGTTGGCAACGTGATGCTCTACCAACTGAGCTACACTCGCATTTCGTTTGCTGTTTTATAAGATACATCCATTTCA
>JAZQYS010000275.1:0-1725 GCA_045633645.1 Victivallaceae bacterium
GACGATGCCGCATTGATGTCACCGGGATATTTGCGGACAAAATCCAGATATTCCGCAGCGGCAATTGTGAGATCTCCGGATTTTTCCGCCAGCTGAGCGGCAGAAAACGCCGCAGCAGAGGCCAGCATACTTGCAGGAGCCTTATTCAGATATTCAAGATAAAGTTTGCGCGCCAGAGCAAGATTGCCTTCAAGTTCGGTCAACTCCGCCAGACGGAAACGGCCGTAATTGGCATATTCAGGAGTCTTTGCCTCAAGCAGTTTTCCTGCAGTCTGCTTGGCACGGGCGTACTGACGGGTATCCATTAAAACCGCAAGAAGACGGTAACGCGCCTCTTCCGCCATGGAGCCGTTCTGCAATATAACGTGGTTGAAATATTTTTCCGCAGAAGCGTAATCTTTCTGACGGACAAAAAACTCTCCGAAACGGAATTCAGACAGCTGTTTGACTTCGGGCGTTGTTGAACGGTTGATCAGATAAAGATACATCTCCTTTGCCGTTTCAATCATATTGCCTTTTTCAGCAGCTCCTGAAGCATCAAATGCGGCGGAACGGCGTTCATCAAGCAGATTGTCAGCGTCTTTAATGACCTCTTTAAATATTTCCACCGCCTCTTTGTAACGGTGGGCAGCGGCAAAAAGCCTGCCGCACTGCAAACGTAAAAGTGCTTTATCTGAAGCATCGGGAAACGCCGCACAATAACGGTTGACCGTCGCTCTTGCGCCGTCGATATCGCTGCGGGACTGCAAATTGAAAAGCCGGTGCATGACATCTTTGCGTTCCGTATTGCCCGGAGCAAATTTGAAACTGTCATTCAAACAGAGGGCGGCAAAGTCCGTATCCTGTTCCTGTTCAGCAAGATCCGCAGCAGTTCTGCAAATTTCATAGAGAAGTTTTTCAGGACGGGGATCACCGCTTTTCTCACGCTCTTTCAACCACAAAACTTTAAAACCGGCAAGGTCTCCGCGTTTGACCAGATTAAACATCTTCAAACGATCTTTTTCAGGAGAAGAAGCGGTTTTGTCAAGCAGTTCATCTGCTTTATCGTAACTGCCGCTGTGAATCAACGTGTAAATCCGGGCATGTCTTCCCTTGCGGCTGATTTCGGGAACAGGAGAATTATCCAGCTCTTCAAAGGCTTTGAGCGCATCGGCATAAGCACCGGTATTCAAACAGGCAAGTCCTTGCTGATAAAGTGCTTCAAGCCGTTCCGGACCATTCTTTGATGCGACATTTTTAAAAACCTTGACCGCTTCGGCAAAATTGCCCTCAGCGGCAAGAATCATGCCGGGCAGAACGCCGGTGGAAAACTGCGGATTGCGTTTCTGCAGACGGTTGAGCATTTCAGATGCCGAAAAAATATCCCCCTGCTTCAAATAGGATTTTCCCAGTTTCAACGCGCACTGTTCCCACAGCGGACTTCCCAGAAGAACCAGAGCTTTTTTGAAAAAACGGACAGCAGAATCGTAGTCTCCGTTTTCAAAAGCCTTATCTCCCATGCGCAAGTCCTCGCTCCCGGAATTATCCGCGCCGGAGGCTGCCGGAGTTAAAAAGATAACTCCGGCGAGAAAAATCAGAATAATCCGGGAACAGAACTTCACTTTATTACTCCGCAGGTGTATTGGGGGTGTTTTCAGATTCTTTCAGTCCGAGTGCCTCATAGACACGGTCCGTGAGTTTCTGCTGAAGTTCGGGGGTGGAGGCGATGACCGCCTTGGTCTGATC
>JAZQYS010000276.1:0-4299 GCA_045633645.1 Victivallaceae bacterium
TGGACCTGATGGACCAAATGGACAATAAACTTTAGTTGTAAAAAGCCTGTCGTCCATTGGGTCTATCTGGTCCATTTGGTCCATTATAAAGCCTTTTTTCCCTCTTTGCGCTTGCAGAATTTGCTTTTACGGTGTAAGTTAAAGCCGGAGAAAAAAATAAAATGAAACAACTTATAAAACTGTCAACACCGCCGGTACTGTTTGTGGTGTTCAACAGAATAGACACAGTCAAACGTACTTTTGAGGCAATCCGCAGGGCGGCACCGTCGCAACTCTTTGTCGCCGCCGACGGTCCGAGGGACTTTGTGCCGCAGGAACAGGAAAAATGTCAGGCAGTAAGAGACTATATCCAAAATAACATCGACTGGGATTGCGAAGTCAAAACCCGCTTTCTTGAAAAAAATCTCGGTTGCCGCAAAGCTGTCAGCAGCGCAGTGGATTGGTTTTTCTCCGAAGTGGAAGAGGGAATCATCCTTGAAGATGACTGCCTGGCCGGAGAGGATTTTTTCCGCTATGCAGCTGAAGCTCTTGCTTTTTACCGCAATGACACAAGAGTTATGCACATCAACGGCAGCACTTTTTTTACCCCTGAAAATGCAAACGGCGACTGCTCCTATTTCTACCGTTATGCGCATATCTGGGGCTGGGCTTCATGGAGAAGAGCGTGGAAATTTTATGACGTTGACATGAAACACTTTGATCCGCAGAAAACGTATGAATTTTTCCCGGATGACCGCAACCAGGCCGCACGATGGAATGAAATATTAAAAAATGTCATTGCCGAAAAGCCCGGTTTCAACACCTGGGATTTTCAATGGACTTATACCGTTATGGTCAACCATGGTCATTGTCTCATGCCGGTTGTAAATCTGATTTCAAACATCGGTACTGAACAAAGCACCCACGATATGAGTTCTGTATCAGATGTTCTTGAATTGAAAACCTGTACTCTGCCTGAAAAATTGCAGTTCCCGACACAAAAAAATTCCGTTGCTTTTAAAGCTGAAGAAGAAGCGTATCGTATCTTTTATAAGAAAAAGCATTTAGTTTTGCGTGTTTATGAAAAATTGTTAAAGATGTTGTCAGGCAAAAAATGAAAATTCTTTTTGACCATCAAATTTTTTCCTCCCAGAAAGTCGGAGGCATTTCAAGATATCATGTTGAACTGATAAAACATCTTCCCTCAGAATGGGAGATTCCGCTTTTTTTCAGCAACAATTTATATATCCGTGAATTGATGTCTCTTCCCTCTTTTTTGCCGGACTTGCAATTCCGCGGAAAAAACCGGATTCTGGAAAAAATCAACCGGATCAAAACTGTTTCTGCCCTCAAAAAAGGGTTTTTTGATATCTTTCATCCGACATTTTATGAAAGTTTTGCTCTGGAATATCTTAAAGATAAACCCATGGTTTTGACTTTGCATGATATGACTCATGACCGCTACCCGGAACTTCCGGCTGCAAAATGGGAAAAAAGAGAAAAATACACAATGGCATGTGCCGCAGATGCGATTATCGTCCCCTCTCAGTTTACTGCTGATGAACTGATGGCGTGTTATCATATTCCCGCAAATAAAATCCATGTGGTTCATCACGGCGGTCCTGAGTGGCATTTCAAAACGCTGCCCGTTGTTGAAAACCGTTTTCTCTTTGTCGGCGGCAGGACATTTTACAAAAATTTTCCAATGGTTTTGAAAGCATTGAAAATGGTTCCGGAAAGCACCCTGACGGTTGTCGGTCAGCCGTTCAATGATGATGAAAAAAAGCTTATTCAATCTCTGGAAATTGAAAAGCAAATCACACAGATAAAAGCATCTGATGAAGAATTAACAGAACTGTATGCCTCAAGTTCAGCACTGATCTTTTCTTCAAAGATGGAGGGATTCGGTCTGCCGGTTCTTGAATCTTTTGCCGCCGGGTGTCCTGTTATCTGTTCTGGCATTCCCGTATTCCGCGAAGTCGGCGGAGATACGGCACTTTATTTTGATCCGGATTCCCCCGCTTCCCTTGCAGAAGTTATGCGTCAGAATATGAAAGCGCGCCGCACAGAAAACCTTGCCGCACAACTGGCAAAATTCAGTTGGAAAAAATGCGCGGATGAAACATACCAGGTCTATGAAAGTGTCCTGAAAAAATAATCCGTCACTTTCACTATTTTCCGTCAGAACGGAAAACTCATCAAAGATCTATTCTCTGAACACCTGAAAGCGGGGGAATGGCTTCTTCTCTTGAAAAGGTGAAAATTTTTTGATCCGCGGACTGAATGACGTTGAGAAAAAGGTCACAATTTTGACGGTCAAGTTCACCCGTCACATCGTCAATTAAAGCTATAACAGGCAGATTGGCAAGGGTTTTTACCAATTCAAATTCCGTCATTTTTAACAAAAGTGCCGAAATTCCGATTTGTCCCGTGGAGCCGAAAACACGCAGTTCACGTCCGTTGAGGGTCAACAGAAATTCGTCGCGCTGAGGTCCTGAAAGCGTGCAGAAACGCTCCATTTCCTTTTTTCTGGTCTTTTCAAGATGGTCCAGAAATCCGTCACTTTCCTGCGGGTAATCCGGACGGTAGGAGATGTTGAAATCGTATTTTCCTCCCGATATACGGCGGAAAACTTCAACTGTTTTTTCAGCGAAGAATTTTCTCTTTGCACAAATTGTTCCGACCTGCGCCGCCAACTCAGGTTCAAAGAGTTTTGCCATAGCCGGATTGCTTTTCAATGCCTTATTGCGCTGCGCCAATGCCCGGTTGTAGCGCATGAGTGAAGTGAAATAAGCCGCATCCAGCGTGGAAATCATGATGTCAAAAAAACGCCTGCGGCTGCCGGAACTGCCGGAAACAATCAGTTTATCCTCAGGCACAAAAGCCACCGTTCTGAACTCGTGGATAAACTCGCTTGAACGCGAAACTTTCGCCTCTCCGATTTTAAGTTCACGTTTGCCGGAACGGGTTTCCGCAATATGCAGTTTTTCCTTGAACCGTCCCTTATCAAGCGTGGCTGAGAGTGTGAACATACTCTCATTAAAAGCACACAGTTCGCGCGACTGCACATGTCCTCTGAATGAACGCAGAAGACTCAAATAGGATACGGCTTCAAGCAGATTGGTTTTTCCCGTTCCGTTTTTTCCGAACAGCAGAACGGTGTCTGAAGAAAAATCAAACCGCCTCCGGGTATAGTTCCGGAAGCGGTCCAATTCAATATCAAGTAAAGGAATCAATTTTTTAATCCGCAACTTACTTTTTGCGGATCGGCATGATGACGTAAAGGAATCCGTCGCCGGTTTCCATCGCCACGGGATTCAAGGGATCATTGACCTTGAACAGAATAGTGTCCGCATCAACGTTGCGCAACGGATCAGAGAGGAAAACCGGGTTGAAAGACACTGAGAAGGGTTCGCCCGTGTATTCAATTTCCATCGTATCGCAGCCTTCACCGATTTCAGAACTGCTGGCGGCGACGGAAAGCAGATTTTCCTGGAAGTCAAGGACAACATAAGTGCTGCTTTCAGAAAGAACCAGCGCCACCGTTTCAATCTTGCTCTTGAAGACGGAAACCGGCAGTTTGATCTCCTGCTTGAAACTGGTGGGAATCACCAGACGGTAGTTGGGATAATTGCCTTCAATAAGTTTGGTTGACAGCGTGAAGTTCTCTGAAACAAAGGAACAGGTCTTTTCGCCGATATTGACAGTCAGCACACGGTCTCCTTCAAGCAGACGGCGCAATTCGGTCATCGCTTTGAGCGGAATGATGGCATCACCGAATTCACCGGAGAAGGATTCCGGAGTGCATTCCTGCATCGCCATACGTTTGCTGTCGGTTGCGACCATGCTCAGACCGTTTTCTTCAGTCATGCTGAACAGGATTCCGGTCAGAGCCTTTCTGGAGTCATCAGCGCCGACGGCATAACTGATGGAACCGATCATACGTTTGAAATCGCACTCTTTGAGTTTGACTTCACGCAGCGGCGCAAATTCGTCCTGAGCAGGGAAGTCATCAGCGGGCAAACCCAGCAGTTTGAAACGGCCGCTGCCGCAGACGATTTTGAAATGTTCCTGATCATTGACATCAAACTCAACTTCAGCACCTGAAAAAGAGTTGACCAGAGAAATAAGTTTACGTCCGGGGGCGGTACTGATACCCTCTTCAATAATGTTTGCTTCAATAGAAGTGGACATGCGCAGTTCAAAATCGGTGGTGGTCAGATTGATTTTGCCGTCTTTGGCTTCAATCATGACGTTACCGATCAGAGGAAGCATGGAACGGGCTCCGAGGATACTTCCGACTTTGGAAAGAGCTTTCTG
>JAZQYS010000277.1:0-4503 GCA_045633645.1 Victivallaceae bacterium
TGCGGCATTCTGTGCAGCCGTAAAAATCCTCTCTGAAAACAAACTCCCCGGAAAACTCATTCTGTTCGGTTCTCCTGCAGAAGAGTCCGGCGGCGGAAAGATAAAAATGATTTCAAACGGTTGTCTTGACGGTGTTGATGCCGCCATGATGGTTCACCCCTCCTACCGGGCAACACCGGATACCGGTTCCAGCGCCATCACCCGTTTTGACGTCATCTTCCACGGAAAAGCTTCTCACGCAGCTGGAGCTCCGGAACTGGGAATCAACGCGTTGGCGGCAGTCAATCTGCTTTTTGCCGGAGTCAATGCTTATCGGGAACAGATTCCTGAAGACTCAAGAATGCACGGAATCATTACCGACGGCGGCGAAGCCCCGAATATCACCCCGTCACGGGCGGCATGCCGTTTCTTTCTGCGTTCCACCAATCAGGAATGGATTGGAAAAATTGAAAAACGTTTCAAAGATATTGTCCGCGGTGCGGAATTGATGACCGGAGCAACAGCTGAAATCATTCCGTTCAACATACCCTATATGGCAAGAAAACCCAATGCGGCACTTAACAAAGTTTATCTTGAAAGTATTTCCCGCCTGGGTATGGATTACGTTATTCCGGCGCGGGGCGGCAGAGGTTCATCGGACTTCGGAAATGTCTCCCAAACGATTCCGGGAATCCATCCTTATTTTCCTGTGACCGACAGAGAAATCGCCTGTCATTCTGACGCTTTCAGAATTGCCAGCGGCAGTGATTCAGCTTTTGACAATGCCATGATTGCGGCGGCGGCAATGGCAAATACTGCAGTTCAGTACCTCACTGACAATTTTTTCAAAGAAAAAGTGGATGCCGATTTCAAACGTTAAAAAAGACGTTCTAAAAAAGCCCTGCTCCGGACAAAAACGGAACAAGGCTTTTTTTTGCTTAAAAACGCTTTATCTGATTCTGAATGCACGTCCTACGGCATCTGCCATCTCTGCGGGGTGTCTTCTTCTTAAAGATTCAAACTCCACAGCAAATGCGCTCCAATCAGCGGGAATTAAAACGGGCTTTCCCCCATTGAGAGCAACGGCTTTGCGCGCCGAGCCCAACATTGCAGGATATTCTTTTCCGGCAAGTTGAATCATTGCAGTCAAAAGCGTTCCAAGCGCTGTTGTTCTGTTAAAAGTCAACAATTCAAGTGCCTGAGATGAATTACCGTTTTTATAGAGAGCAAATGCCTGACGTATAAGATAACGTTCCTTATCCCTGCCCAGTTCAACCAGCTGTTTGTAATACCATCCGGCAGTTTTCCAATCTCCGTTTTTCTCAGCTTCTCTTGCGGCGTTGGCAAGGAATCCTGAAACTTCACGGCGTTCATCCAGACGGCTGCCAAGTTTTGGTTCAAGTTCAATATCCGGTGCAGCACCGGCAACTCTGGCGGATTCATAAATCCGGGCCGCCTCATCCAGACGGCGGATGTCGGACTCAACAAGGAATTTTGCAAACTCAATCCGGGGCGCAAACACGTCTGCCGGTGCTTTTCGAATCGCCATTTTCATACGAACTTCTGCCTGTTTTTTGTCTCCGGAACCGGCAAGAGCTTTACCAAGAAGCATCTGCACCTGATAATCATCCCCCATGCGCTGAGCAAGGGGAGATAAAATCGCCAAAGCATTACCATACCGTTTCAATCCGATATATGCGCTGGAAGCGGCGCATGCCAGTTCAACATTGCCGGGATCAACCGCCCGCGCATTGGATAACAATTCAACGGCTCTCTGGTAATTACCGCGCTCAAGCATAATATTTCCAAGTCTGCCGGAGGCCTGTGCATTATTCCGTTCAATTTTCAAAGCCTGTTCATAATTCCAGATGGCAAGTTCAACACTGCCGTCAGCCTCTGCGATTTTTCCGGAGGCAATAAAATCGCCGGGTTTTCCCGTCGGACGGGTGGAAATCATATCCAACTGATCTCTCAAACGATCTTCTGCCGTCGGACGGGCAGCAAGTTCGCTCTCAAGACGCTGACGGATTGCGGTCAATTCGTTGTTGTATCTGGTCACACGGGCCAACTCGCTTTTGACCTGTTCAAACTCGGCAAGTTTTAGTTTCGCCTGAGCCAAATCTTTTTCAAGCCCTTTGGCATCGGCAAGCTGGGCAGTCAGGCGTTTCTGATTTTCCAATTCGCGTTTCAAAGCATCAAAACGCAGAAGCTGAAGTTTGATATTTTCGTTTTCAGAACGTGTACGCGCAAGTTCAATTTGCACATTTGACGCTTCCTGTTTCTGGGCAAGAAGCTGTTTTTTCAATTCTGTCGCCGCTGCCAATTGCCGCTGACTGCGGTCAAGTTCAGCCTGCTTTTCTGCTGAAGCAGTTTCGGCACGCAGCAGTTGTTTCTGAAGACGTTCCGCAGTCTCAGCCTGACTCTTTAAACGTAAGATTTCCAGTTTCACCAAAGCAAGCTGTTTCTTCGTTTCATCCAATTCGGCAAGACGGCTGTTCTGCTCTTTGAGCATAACGTTTTCAGCGCGCAGATTTTTTGCCTGAGCAGCCTCTTTGCGCAAGGAGACAAGCTGTTCTTTTAAAACGGCACCGGATTTCAACTCTTTTGCCTGCGCACTCCGTGCCTTCTGTAATGCCGCGGAATCCGCTTCCAACACGGCAATTTTCTGTTTCAGGGCAAGAAGCTGCTTCTGATCTGCCGTCAGATTTCCGGAGTTTTTGTTGACTTCAGAAAGCTTTGTCACAACATCTTTCAAGCGAATCGCTTCAGCTGCTCTCAAACGCAACTGGGCATTTTCTCCACGCAACGTTTTCAATTCCTGCTGAAGTAAATCATTTTCTTTTTCAAGACTGTTCAGGTTGTCTGACATAACACGCGTTTTTTCTGAAATGCGCTTCAACTGCTGATATTCAACGGAGTCCTTCGTTCCGGCAGAAGTTTTGGAAGAACGCAAACTTTCAATTTCAGCCTCAAGCCGGGGAATTTCATTCAATTTTGAACGGATTCTCGCCAATTCCATTTCACGCAGAGCCTTATCTTTTGCCATTTCATCGGCAGTTTTGCGGGCACTTTCAAGTTCAGCGGTCAAAAGTTGAGTTCCTGTGGCAAAATTTCTTGCACGGGCAGCCTGACGTTCTGCTTCAAGTTTTTCCATTTCAAGTTTCCGGATCCTCTGCTTGGAGTGATCCAATTCCAGACGGACGGATTCAAAAGAATTAAGTTTTGCCCTTGCCTGGACAAGTTCCGCTTCAAGATCTTTAGCTGACGCCAATTCACTGTTGAGCTTTTTCAATGCAGCAATTTCTTTTGTCAGGGGTTCCAATTCTCCGATACGCTTGTTTGCATTATTAAGCTGACTCCGCAGAATAATGGCATTGCCGCGTTCTTTTTCCAAACGGCGGTTGGACATTTTCAATTCTTCATTCAAACGCTGCTCGCGGGAAAGCTGTCCTTTGAGCTGATCCAATTCAGCCAGACGGAGTTTGATTTGAGCCAACTCCGCTTCACGCGGTTTAGCGGCTTCAACCAGAATTTTATTTTCTTTGTTTTCATTCTGCAAAGCGGCAAAATCTTTTTTCAACTTGGCAAAATTCTTTTCAACGCCCGCCAGTTTACCGATGGCGGTCAGATGTTTTTTGCGGTCTTCCTGCAAGCGGTCACGCTCCGCAACAACCACCGTATGTTCACTTCTGAGTTTGGTCAATTCGTCTTTCTGTCTGGTTTCGCTCTGACGGAAAGAATCATTTTCTGCTTTCAAGCGGATATTTTCACTTTGAAGAGAAGAGATTTTATCAGACAGGTTTTTCCGTTCTTTTCTGGCTGCGGTCAAATGCTGCAGGTCAACACTTTCACGGTTGCTTAAACGCTTCTCAAGCTGAGAAACCCGGTCAAGAGCATTTTTCAAATCCTGCTCAACTTCAACTTTTAATTCTCTTGCCCGCTGCAATTCACCTGCTGAAGCACCGGAAGAACGGCGTTCACGTTCCAAATCAGCTTTGAGGGAAACAATTTCTGCCTCAAGTTTATTTTTATCTGTCTTGTGCTGTGCGACCGCCTTGAGAAAGTCGTCGTTCTGTTTTTTCAATGATTCAAAATCAACATTCAACCGGGTAAAATCCCCCTCTTTCTTTTGAAGACGGAATTTCAACGCACTGAGTTCTTCATTCATTTTGCGGTTTTCGTCCGCCAGAACGGAATTGGCAGATGCTTTACTCAGTTCCTGTTCTTTTTTATTCAATTCCAGTTGAAGAAGTTTTATTTTCGCCTCTTTTTCGGCAACGGCAGCAGAATTTTTGCTGTTCTGAGCCGTCAATACAGCAATGTCTGCTTCAAGCAGCCGCTTTGATTTGGCTGCTTTTTCACGTTCATTTTCCATC
The DNA here is from genome assembly GCA_045633645.1 of Victivallaceae bacterium. Lineage (GTDB taxonomy): Bacteria > Verrucomicrobiota > Lentisphaeria > Victivallales > Victivallaceae > UBA1784. The sequence continues at coordinate 4,356 of JAZQYS010000277.1, forward strand.
TCAGCCCGAAGTTTGGCAATACCGGCACCGGAATCTGTTGCCAACGTCTTTTCAGCTTTTGCCAAATCCGCTTCAAGCTGTTTTTTGACAAGAGTCAATTTCTTATACTCATATTCCTGACGCTGCGCCTTTTCAGCCGATTGCCGAC
>JAZQYS010000278.1:0-5719 GCA_045633645.1 Victivallaceae bacterium
CATTACAGCAGATCGGGCGTATATGAGATATTTTCTCCTGCTTGAGTTTGTTCAAAAATCCATCTGGTGATGATGTTTGCAACGGCGGAGATTTCTTCTTCAGTCAAAACGCGGTGCCGGGGGATGTGAAACCATTTTTCAAGACATCCCCGGCAGCAGGAACCGGTGGCGTGCTGTGCCGTAAAAACAACGTGTCCGCGCATGGGCGTTTGCTTTCCGTCGTTGACAGGTTCAGCTGCACCCAGACGGGTACGGAGAATTTGCCGGGCTTGAAAACAAATCTGTTCAGGACCTTTTTCAAGAGCATAACATTTGCCCGCGGTATCCAGTTTGAATCTGCTGCGGAAAGCAGAAGAAGCCAGGCGTACTTTCAGTTCCTGATAAGAAATCATTTCTTTTTATACGGCATTGTCTGCCGTATGGTCATCAGCCGATCCAGTGCTGCACAAAGAGTTGACTCTTTTTTTGCAAAATGGAAGCGGATGAGATGATTGACATTTTCTCTGAAGAAACTTGAACCGGGAACCGCACCGACGCCGGTGTGTTTGGCAAGCAGTTCGCAAAATTCAAGATCGCTGTCATAGCCGAATTCAGAAATATCCGCAAGAATATAATATGCCCCCTGCGGAACGGTATGGGGGATTCCCGCCTTTTCAAGTCCGGCAAGAAAATAATTTCTCAAACCGGTATATTTTTTTTGAAGATCAATATAGTAACTGTCGTCAAACTCCAACGCCGTTACCGCCGCCTCCTGAAGCGGGGCTGCTGCACCGACGGTGAGAAAGTCATGAACTTTTCTTGCCGTTTCAATCACTTCACTTGAAGCAATCACATATCCCAGGCGCCAGCCGGTGATGGAATAGGTTTTTGAAAGTGAACCGCAGGTAAGAGTTCTGTTCTTCATGCCCGGAAGTGTCGCAAAAGAAATATGCTTGTAAGGCGCATAAACGATGTGTTCGTAAACTTCATCGGTAATGACCCATGCATCGTATTTTTCAACCAGTTTTGCAATGATATTCAATTCTTCGGCAGTAAAAACTTTTCCGGAGGGATTGGAGGGATTGCACAGAATCAGTGCCTTTGCTCCTTTTTTGAATGCGTTTTCAAGTTCCTCGGGGTCAAAATCAAAATCCGGCAGATGCAGCGGTACATAAATCGGTTCAGCCCCGGAGAGGATGGCGTCGGCACCGTAGTTTTCGTAAAACGGAGAAAATACGGCAACTTTATCTCCCGGATTGACCACGCTCATCATGGCACACATCATTGCTTCTGTACTGCCGCAGGTGACGACGATTTCCCGTTCCGGATCAACTTCCATGCCGGTAAAACGTTGATGTTTTTTTGCCAGAGCCTGACGGAAGTTCTGGGCGCCCCAGGTAATTGAATACTGGTGCGGTCCCTGCAGTGCAGTTTTTGCAAGGGCGGCAGTCAACTCTTCCGGCGGATCAAAGTCCGGAAAGCCCTGAGAGAGATTGACGGCGTTGTACTGATTTGAAATACGGGTCATCCGGCGGATGACGGAGTCCGTGAAGTTTCGGGTTCTGTCTGATAAAGGACGCATAAAAATACCTGAATTATGTTCAAAAAGAATTGAATTATTTTGTCAGTGCAAGCGCATAATCACTCAAAGAGTTGTCTCTTGCACCCATGATGACGATGATATCTCCCTGCCGGGCATTTGCCAACAGCCAGGAACTGAGGGTTTCTCTGTTTGCAAAGGTAAGATAATTTTCTTTTCTTGCGGCGCGGCTCTGCCAGTCGGACATGACTTCTGCTGAAGTCGGCTTGAAACTTGTGGTTCCGCCCGCATAATACGGTTCAAGCAGAATGAATTTGTCGTCGGCTGACAGCGTTTCTTCAAGATTGGTAAACAGAGCATCTCGCATAAATCCCAGCGGACCGAATCCGTGCGGCTGAAAGACTGCCAATACTCTGCCGCCGCCGATTTCACGCATGGTATCCAGACAGGAGATGATTTTTTCCGGATTGTGGGCGTAATCGTCAAAGACCATTGCACCCTGCGGCGTGTGTCCTGCAAAATCTGTTCTGCGGAAAATGCCGTCAAATCTTTCAAGAGCTTTCAGAGAAGCGTCTCCTTTTAACTTCAGCATATCCAGCAAAGTAAAAATGGCAAGGGCATTGAGTCCGTTGTGTCTGCCGGTAATGGGCAGGCAAAGTTCTCCGTAATTTGAAAACACCGCATGTGCACGGTGGTCGCGGATGAAATAATTTTCAAGCGCAAACTTTCTTTCTTCCCCTGCTTCGGAATAAAAAATTGAAACAGGCAGGTTTTCGGGAATGAATTTTTCAACAGCAGAATAAACTTCAGCAGAGAGAACTGCGCCGCAGCGGACGTTGTGCAGAAATTTACCGAAAACTTCAGCCAGTTCCTCTTTGCTGTAATGGTCCGTTCCGATATTGAGGATAACGGCGTAGTCCACTTGATAATTTAAAAGACTTTTGTCGCTTTCATCGGCTTCAAAGACAAAATATTTTCCTGTTCCGGGACGGTAATTTCCTGCGTGAATTTCACTTTTAAACCGCTTTGACAATGCGCCGTTAAGACATGACGGCTCCAGTCCGAGATTGAATAACGCTTCTGCAAGATAAGCTGTAACTGTGCTTTTGCCGCAGCTTCCGGTAACGGCAATGGTCTTTTTGCCTTCAAGAGACTGCATCAATTTTTCAAGCAGGGCAGAGCGGTGGAGGCGCGGCGTGTTTCCCGAGGCGAGAAAATCGGGATTGTCTTCTTCAATCGCCGTTGAATAAACCAGATAATCCGGAAGACCGTCCTGCGCAAAGGAACCATCCTGAGGATAAATTTTTATACCTTGTTTTTTTAATGCGGAAAAAATCCGCTGGTTTTCGGGTCTGTCAGCACCTCTGTCACTGCCGGTAACCTGAAATCCCAAATCGTATGCCATGGCGGCAAGTCCGCTCATGCCGATACCGCCGATGCCGATAAAATGCAGTTTCATTTCAATACCTTTGCTTTTTTGCCAGTTTAAAGGTCAGTTGTTCAAGAATGATACGGGTTTCTCCGCCGCCGGAAACCAGTGCGCGATAGGCGTCGCGGATGGCTGAAAGTTTTTCTGCCAGCTCCTGATCGCTGAACTGTGCCGCCGCTTCGCAGATTTTGAAGGCACGGTAGGGGTGGATTTTCAGCAGAGGATTGTTGGGGTATTTATCCTTGATGTCCTGCGGCAGACTTGAAAAAGTATTGGGACCCGGTCTTTTTACACCCAGTTCAAGCATTGAAAGACGGGTCTGAATCATTTTTTGAAACTCTCCGGCAAGGCTTGCTAAAATACGTATTTCAGGTTCTCCGCTTGAAAGCATGATTCCCGCCAGACGCAAGGCGCGCTGAACGTCGCCTGACGTGACGGCTCCTGTGTATTCCCAGCTGATTGTTTCGGGCGTTCTGCTGACGATTTCGCGGCAGTCCGCCAGAGTAATATCCGGATTTGCACCCACATAACAGCGCAGTTTTTCCAGTTCGTTAGCGAGCGTCCCGGCATCTCCGCCGACGGTATCGCAGAGAAACTGCATGGCATCTCTGGCAATGCGTTTGCCGGTTTTCTGCATGAATTCTTCAATCGCCATACGGCGGCTGTCGGCGTAGTTCCGGTCAGTCATTTTTGCAACGGCTTTGCTTTCCATGATTGCGCCGGCAGCTTTCAGGACTTTTGCAAAACTCTTGCGCTGATCCAGTCCGGGACCGTCGATCACAACGTGAACTTCAGGCGGCAGTGGTTCGCTTAAAAATTCAATAATATCGCTGTACGGTTCCGTCGGATCCGCCGCATTGAAGGGCGCAAGATCCGGAAAGTGCCTCAGCCAGACGATTTTGTTTTCGCAGAGGAACGGCGGTGTTCTCAAAGAATCCAGAAAACGTCCGGCGGTGACGGCATCTTTGGCATCGGGGGCATCGCCTGCAATAATTTCCAATGCGGGGTTATCCTCAGGATTATCCCCCGCAAGTTCTCCGATGATTTCCCTTGCGCGCTGTTTGCGTGAAAATTCATCGTCACCGGATATGACATAAAACTTTCCCATATTACTCCGTAGTTTCAGGCGGCAGAACCGCAATATTCAACATTTTTTCAGTGGCTTGTATGGCGGCGGACAACTGGTCGGAGTCAATGCCGGTGGTTACCAGCAGACGTCCTTTTCCGAGATTCCATGAAATGGAGGTTTCCACCAAAGCGTCAGTTCTGCCGCCGGGGGGGATGCGTACCTGATAGTCCGTAAGACGCGGACACTTGAGATCAAACTGTTTGAGAATTTTTCTCAAGGCTTTCACAAACGCATCATAATTGCCGTCACCTGCGGCGGATGTTTCCAGAATTTCTTTGTCAACCCGCAGTTTCAGTGTGACCCGCGGTTGAGACGCGTAACTGCTGACAGAGGTGAAATCTTCAACTTTGATCCGCATTTTATCCGGAGAATTGAGAACTCCGGCGATAATAAAGGGCAAATCAGCCGCAGTGACGGTTTTTTTACGGTCTCCCAAACGGATGACTTCGCTCAAAATTCTGCTTTTAAGTTCCGGGTCTATTTCAGTGCCGTTGGCAAGAATTTCCAAATTTTGATCAATAGAGGCTTTGCCGGAAAGTTTTCCGAGGGCATAATCCCGTTGACGGCAGAATCTTTCAGGCATGAGCTTATTCATATAAAGATTGCCTTTTTTGTCGCCGTCGGCATGGACGCCGCAAGTCTGGGTGTAGACATCAGCTCCAACAACAGGTGTATTCCAGGCACAGCGTTTACCGGAAATGCTCTGAATCAATTCTGTTGCATGCTGAAGTTCTTTTTCAGAAACTCTGCAGCGGCGTTCCGTGTGATCGTGAACGGCAACAATCAATTGCTGAAGCGGTTGATTTCCAGCTCGTTCCCCCAGACCGTTGATTGTGGTATGGATACCGCTGATTCCGGCCCGGACGGCGGCAAGAGAATTGGCTGTGACCAATCCGTAATCATTGTGTCCGTGAAAATCAAAGCGGATGTTTTCTGAAAAGGAGTGATACAGCCAGTCCAGATAGCGCGACACATCATCCGGAGTCAATATACCCAGCGTATCAGCAAGCATAAAGCGTTCAACAGGATATCCCCGCAGGTAATTGAGCAGTCCGGACACGTAAGAAAAATTAGATTTCATGCCGTTGGACCAGTCCTCAAGATAGAGATTGACTTTAAGCCCCGCATTGTGGGCAAGCTCCACCTCTTTTGCCACGTCTTCATAGTGACGGAGGGGATTTTTTTTCAGTTGAATACGGCAATGCTGTTCAGAACCTTTTGCAAGAAGATTGATGACTTTACCGCCGATTTCTCTGACCCAGTTGACGGACTTTCCGTTGTCAATGAAACCGAGAATTTCAATGGAATTGAGATGCTCTCTGCGTTCCGCCCAGGCAAGGACGGAACGGACAGCTTCTTTTTCTCCTTCGGAAACGCCTGCGGAGGCAATTTCCATGCGGTCAACCCGCAAACGATCCAGCAAAAGCCGGGCAATCTCAAGTTTTTCTGCAGGAGAAAATGAGACGCCCGGAGTCTGCTCGCCATCGCGCAAGGTGGTATCCAATACCTCTAATGCGCTGTCAAAATGGCCTTTTTTGAACATATTTTATTACAGAAGTCCTGCTGCCTCGTCAAGTCCGAAGCGGATGTTCATGCACTGGACAGCTTGTCCGGCAGCACCTTTGGTCAGGTTGTCGATACA
>JAZQYS010000279.1:0-1541 GCA_045633645.1 Victivallaceae bacterium
GGAAGTCCATTCGCTCCAGTGAGGATTTGCGTCGTCGTTATCGGAAAAGATCCCGATAGGAAGGTCTGTTCTGAGGCAGGTTTTCAGCATATCATCAGTAAAATTCTCTTTTACGGACGAAACTTCTGCAATGAGGATAACGTCAATACGAGACAGTGTTTTCTTGAAAAAAATTTCTTCATCATTCAGAGCCGCATAGGTTGCTGCAGTGATCTTCCCTTTGTTGATATTTCCGAACGTTCTACCCAGATTTTTCGCTTTCTCCGGGACGAGTACCAGTACATTTTTATCAGCATATTTTGCAAAATGGTCAAGCAATCTCTGCATAAACTTAAAAGAATTTTTGCCATAGAAGCCGGAATAGAAATCCCAATGCCAAAATTCCGGGATGTCATTTTCGCCGTTGTTAATACAGCAAATTTCACTCGGGAAATCATCCCAAACCGGATCAAGATTGAGATTGTATTTTTTTGCAATTTTTTTGATCTGGAAATCTTCCAGATTTCTTTTTTTAGACATATACCAGCCGTTTTGATATTCAGTCATCGCGGTCGCCCGCATGATGGAAAGTTGTATATCCCGCCGCTTTGCCTCTGTAACGATTGCCACAGCTTCTGCAAAATTGTTTTTAGAAAGAAGGGGATCATCCGGAAAATCCGTCCACAGGATTGAAGCGTTTGAAGCTTCTCTTTCGATTTTCGTCCAGTCAAGGTCTGCGACTCCATTTGTAATAAGCAGCCACCCCATCATACCCGGAATAGTAAGATCACTGTTGTAAGATTTTACCGTAAGGGCATCGGTTGAAAAGACCCCATTAAATCCAGAAGGAATTTCAACCGCACTGGTCGTGGGGGCAAACGGAAGCAGATATTCATCTGGAGAATTAGAAAATTTGAATGTTTTGAGTTCAAAAATTTCATTCCAGACGAATCCGTACAAAGCACTGAAAGTTCCATCTGCTTTAATACAGCGAAAAGTCTGTTCTGTAAGCCAATGATACGGAGCACTGTCGGAAAATGACCGATACAGCTTGGGACCGGAGACCTTATCCATATCCCGGCGATTCAATCCCATTTTATCCGCAGCATAGACAATATCAATATCGCTCCCCATGGACTGAAAAACATGAATAATCTCCGTCGGAGCAATATCTCTGAGCTTTTTGCAACAGGTCAGACAATATGCTCCCATCTGATCCGGAAGATTTGCAAATTGATGAACCTCTCCACAAAACTGCCTTATTTCACTTGGGGTGATAAATGCTCCAGAAGTTAAGCCGGGGCTATCTGTCATGATGACAGTTCTTCCATCACGGCTTACTATACCCTCTGATGTTTTCGACAGGCCCAATTTTGCGATCTGCGGGGAATCTCCATGATTAACTCCCCATACACTCAACCGCGAACCGGCATCAATGGCTTTGATGAATCCTTCATTTTTCTTTACTTTTCTGATAAGCATAAACCTGCACCTTATAAAGATTTTCATAAATTTTCAGGATCTCTCCGATCGCTTTGCAGCGGAAATAATTCTGATTGGCA
>JAZQYS010000280.1:0-3634 GCA_045633645.1 Victivallaceae bacterium
AGCTCAAACCTCCCGTTGGAGCCGGCGTCCAGGGCTTTGAGATCAACATTTCCAACGTGCATGACCAGACTGCTGGCCTGATTGTAGCCGTTAAGTTCCGGACAGCCGCATTCAAAAGGCACACCGGCAAAAACAGCAAGATCACCGTCACCGGTCGCATCAATTGAGCGTTTCGCGCGGATGGCCTGGAAACCGCTCTTGTTGAAAATGACCGCACCTGCCGCCGCGCCGTCTTCGACGATCGCATCGACGATGCTTGTACCGTAGAGGATCTCCACGCCGTTTTTGATAAGCATCTGTTCAAGGATGACCTTGGTTTTTTCCAGATCGATGAAACGGCCTTTGACAGCGCCGCAGTTTTTCAGCGCGTTAAAGAGTTCAAAGCCGACGCCCTCGATGTAACTGAAAGTCAGAGCAACATAGCCCATGGTGACCAGTCCGCCCAGAGCAGACTGCTGCTCTACCAGCAGGACTTTGGCACCGTTACGGGCGGCACATATTGCAGCTCCGAATCCGGCATAGCCGCCGCCTGCAACAAGCACATCAACGTTACGGACGACAGGGATCTCTTTTGCTCCCCATGCGAATTTTTCCATTTCAGACATGTTCTTTTCTCCTTTGTGTTGTATTGTGTGTGGTAAAATCAAAACGGGCAATCGCCTGATGCAGAAGTGCCCGCAATTTTTTTTCATCAAAACCGGACGCAGGAACGCTGATTCCGACAGCGACCGGCAGTCCGGATTTGCCGATTGAGCATCCGGCAGCAATAAAATACCGACCGGACCGGAGTACTGATGCGCCCCCCTGTTCCCGGATTTTTTTCAGTTCCTGCAGCAGCGTTGTCCGATCTCCTGTTGCCTCGGACCACTCCCGTTCCGTGGGCAATCCGATCAAACCGATAATTCTGGTACGGAGTTCCGGTGAGGCTTCTGCAAGCAGAACCCGCCCCGTAGCATTGCCGTAAAAACATTCCTCATCGGGCGCATTTGCTGTAAGCCGGGTGACCCGTAACGAAGTACATGAAAAAAGCCGCCGGTATTTTCCGTTGCGGACCGTTGCAATGGTGATATCCCCGCCGCAGGCTGTGTTGAGATCAATGGCAATTGACTCCGCCGTTTTCCGGAATAACAAATTTTCCTCGCGCAATGCAACCAGATCGCTGAACAGGGGACCGAGGTGGTATTCTCCGGCGTTATCCCGGAGCAGCAGACCGTTATTTACCATAGATTGCAGCTGTTGGCAGAGAGCGGACTTTTTGTATCCGGTCACCGCACAGAGACTTTTCAGCGTGCAGTGTTTCTGCTCAGCCACCAGTTTCAGGACCTTTACGGTCTTGTCAATCACCTGTCCCATAACAACGATATCTCCTTTCGTTGCGGACTAATATATCATCACCGGAAATCAATGCAAATCAAGAAAAGGGCAAGGTTATGAAAAAACAAAGAAAATTTAATATATTTAAACACGAAAACATCGGAAAACGGAATTTTGCCCGCAGGAGTTCCGGGTATCGGTACTTGATCCGTCTTTATAATAGGACGTAGAGTTTTCCATATAAAAAAGTAACTTTCCGGTGTTCTGAAAAAAGTTTGATTTTTTGAGTGAAAATCAACTTGAAATCAGACAGCGTTAATGATACGTTATACCGGAACACAGGGAATTTCAAAATTTTTTTAATAAAGACGCAAATGACTGAACATAAACGCAAATTATTCTGTGAAATATCACCTCTCTGCTATGAAATATCTGTCTTGAAAGGCTGTTTCATGCGTTACTGGCAGGATTTTTCCGGAAAGGAGAATTTCTGCAAAAAACGTTCAGGCGAACCTCTCCCGGTGGTGATCAAGAAACACAAATCTCTTATCCGGAGAAAACTGGGAGATGTTGATATGACTTTGCAGGAAAACAAAGCCGTCAATCTGGCGTTGGCGGCACCTGCGATTTCCGGTATTCTCATCCGTCCGGGAGAAACCTTTTCACTCTGGCGGTTGGTCGGCAGAACCTCTCCGCGCCGCGGTTTCAAAGAGGGACTGATGATCAAACGCGGAATGCCCGACAGGGGTATCGGCGGCGGATTGTGTCAGTTGAGCAACCTGATTCACTGGCTCGTTCTGCATACGCCCCTTGAAATCACGGAACATCATCATCACGATAACGTTGATCTCTTTCCGGATTTCGGACGGCAAGTTCCTTTCGGTGTCGGAACCAGTATCAGTTACAATTATCTTGACTACCGTTTCAAAAACAATACACAGCAGACGTTTCAGCTGTTCATTGATACCGACGACAGGTATCTGAACGCTGAACTCAGGGCAGAAGTTCCTCTTGATATCAAATATCATATTGAGAGCCGCAATGAATATTTTTCACGCGAAAACGGCAATATCTACCGGAACAGTGAAATCTGGCGGCAGAGCATTGACAAAATTTCCGGAAGCGTTCTTGAAGAAAGTCTGCTCAAAACCAATCATGCACGTGTGATGTATGATGAAAAATACATAACCGGAGAAATCCGGAACTCTTGACACACAATATCTTTAAAATAAAAAATCTTATATGGAAAGGAGTCTTGTTATGTCTCAATCTTTCAGACGTATTTTACCGGTTATCATGGGCGCGTCTGCTTTTTTGCTGCTTCCGGGCAATCTGGCGGTCGTAAACTCTTTTATGCCGCAAGTTTTTCAACCGGCGGTAATTCATACTGTTTGTGCGGTCATCCTTGCCGCTGGCTGTTCTTTCTGTAAACGCGATCAGATTTTGAAAGCTGCCCCGTATCTGACAGGAGCCTTGTTCATTCTGCTGCTGGCACTGCCGTTCTTCGGATACAAAGTAAACGGAGCTCTCCGCTGGTTCAGAATCGGAAGCGTATATTTTGCCCCCGCAGCTTTTGCAATGCCGATACTCTGCCTTTTTTGGGGCTGGCTTCTTCAACAGAAAGGAGAGAATTTTGCCATTAAACACAAAAGCATTCTTTGGGGAATATTTGCCTTTGCCGCAGTCCTGATTTTCTTTCAGCCCTTTGTCGGCATAAGCTTCTTTATTCTCATTCTTGCAGCCGTTCTCCACTGTCTTTCCGGCGGCAGTACAGTCCGGACAATTTTGATTGGATGCGGCGGCTTTTTTGCAGGAATCGTTCTTCCCCTTTGGATAAACGGCCGTATCGGCAGAATGTACACAACTTCAGGTCCTTTGTTCGGACTTCCCTGCAGTTCAACTTATCAGACCGGGCAACTGCTCAATGTTTTGAAAAACTCGGTGTTTTACGGTTCCGCTCAAACTTCGGGAAATGCCCCCGGTTTTATCATTGCAACTCCCGAAAGTGCCCTTATTCTCGGGTGCGGAAAGTTCGGATTTGTTTTTTTGATCGCCGCCGTACTCCTTATGCTCATTATCATTGCCGGAGGCTTCATCATCTGCCGATATGAAAAAGACCCTGTGGACCGATTGCTCAGCGGAGGAATGACAACTGTTTTGCTGCTCCCCTTTATCGTCAATCTTCTGACGATGTTCGGATTTCTGCCTCCCGGCAGTATTGGCTTTCCGTTTCTCTCCTACGGCGGTTCAACTCTGTTGGCATCGGCTTTTGCGTTCAGTTTTTTCTTCCGCAGAAAAAAATCTGAATAAAAAAACGCAT
>JAZQYS010000281.1:0-1670 GCA_045633645.1 Victivallaceae bacterium
AAGTCCTGAAATTACCTGTTCAACTGACTCCAGAAGGGTTCCAGATCAACGATTTTGTTTTCTGTTGCAGCCTGATCAAGAGCGAGGGCGAAGACGGCACTTTCCAGACCTTCGCTGCCGCTGCACTTGGGAAGAGTGCCGTTTTTCATGGTGTCAAACAACTCCTTCATAATCAGGCTGTCGCCGCCTGCGTGGGCATCGGCTTTGAGAAATTCATAAACGCTGACGGCGTCATCCCCCATGGCTTTACATTCAATTCTGCGGTGCAGAAGTTCCAGAATGATGGTTCCCTCTGTGCAGAGGAAAAACATTCGCCGCTCAGGAATAACGTTGCCCATGGTGGAGGTGAAACTTACCCGGATATTATTGCGGTATTCTGCAACAGATACTTGCGTATCCATCAGGTCTGAATCGTTTCCGAATGCTGAACCGGAGGCCTTGGGGTCACGCCAGGTGTAGAATGTTTCGGCACCGTATTTCTGTTCCAGATTGGCGTTTTCTTTTGTAAAGTATGATTTGCCGCCGAAAGAAGCAACCTTTGAAGGCAGAGAATTGCAGAACCAGTTGATCAAATCAAGGTCATGACAGCATTTTTCCAGGATATGCGGACCTGAGAGTTTCGTGTATCTGCGCCAGTTCCGCATGATGTAGGCGCCGTGGGCTGGCGCAATATGTTCATTCCCCTCAATGGCAAGCAGTTTGCCGAAACGTCCGGAGTCAAGAAGTTCTTTGGCTTTGCGGTAAATCTGTCCGTAACGGAGAACGAATCCGGTTGCAAAAAGAACATTGCTCTTTTTCCATGCCTGATAAATTTCAAGACAATCATCAATGGTTGTTGCCAGAGGTTTTTCTGTGAAAACGTGCTTTCCGGCAGCAAAGGCACTGAGGATTTGTTCTTTATGGAAAACATTGGGAGAAAATACCATAACCCAGGTTACTCCGGGGCAGTTGATGGCTTCTTCAGCCGTTTTTGCTCTGCAGGCATTGGGAGAATTCCAGTGTTCCAGTGCGCGTTCAAGTTCACTTGAGTCCGGATCATAGGCTGAGACGACTTCAACTTCTTTGTTTGAATCAATCAGAAGATTATTGACAACATAGTAGGAACGGTTGCCGCATCCTAAAACAGCGACTTTGATTTTTGAATCCATTTTTATTCTTTCAATTATTTGTTGGGGTATTCTGCAATGAACTTCAGATACTCATAAGCCAGATATTTCTGTCCTGCGTCCGAAAGGTGAACGCCGCCGAGGTCAAACAGAGCGGCTCTTTCTTTTTGCGGAAGTTTTTTCATCGGGGTATAAATATCGCGGTAAACGGCATCAAACTGCGGAGCAAGTTTGCGCAGGACGGCATTGAAGTCTTCCATAAATTCAGGCTTGGCAAACAGAACAAAAGGACCCTTGGGTCTGCGGATTTGCGCCTGTTTGTGATTGGCTTTAATCAGTTCATAATTGCTGCTGGTTGAGGAATAAAGCACAATTTTGCATTGAGGCAGCATTTTGCGTATTGCCGAGAGCGTTTCGATATACAGCTTGTGCTGTTTTTCTTTGGGGACGAGAGGCGTCTTGTAGTCCTGAAGCGAGGAAGTTCGGGTGTCGTTGTGTCCGAGCTGGATGAATACCATATCTGCGGGGAAAGAGAACAGTTTGTCATACTCCTGCTGTTGGAAT
>JAZQYS010000282.1:0-3120 GCA_045633645.1 Victivallaceae bacterium
GCACTGTCCCAGCGGTATTGATGACATTGCTGCCGGCGGCAATACCCCCATCCGTTGGAACTATGGGGATTATGTCATCAACTACGGTCTCTCCGGAAACTATGTCAACAACAATGTTGTCAGCGGCGGGGTGCGTAAAACCAACGTGGTCAAATACGCCGGAAAAACGATCTTTGTCACAGAGCGTATGCCTTTTTATGGGACCATCGGCATTAACCGTGTGGTGGAAGTAGGCTACCGGCATGGCTCGGGTGATCCCAGGCGCGAAACATCGCCTGCAGTGACAAGTGGTTCTCCGGAGCATTATTATTACCTTTCCGGAACGGCCAATGTGCTTTACATTGACGGCCATGTTGCCGCCAAAGGCATCAGGGATCTGCCGTCCTCCAAAAATATGTTTGCGGCATTTACCAGTTCTGATATTCTTGAGTGCGGTTTTGACCGCAGCAATTGTGTGATTTTGAAACCATAATATAAAGAAATTAAAGGTTGTAAGATGTTGTCTTTAAACAGATTTTTTTTATTGCTGACTGTTGCTGCAGCGTCTGTTGTCTGCGCACAGGAGCTTACTGTTCCCGCTGATTTGAAGGGCTGGAGAATTTCAGGAAAAGTTACGGCAGATAAGGAAGTCAAACTTTCAAAAAATTGTTCTCTGCGTCTTGAAAATAATTCCTGGGCGCGCAAAGAGGTCATCCTTGAAAAGGGCAAGCAGTATCTGCTCAAATTTTCCGTTAAGGGAGAAAGTCTTGAGCAGGGAACCCGGCTTATTTTGAACAGTCCCGGCGTAAACCGCTGGTATCCGCTTTCCACCCGGAACGATAAAATGCAGGATAAGGGAACTTTTGACTGGAAAAACGGTTCCGGTCTTCTTGATCCGGCAGTTCTCGGCGGCACAAAGGTCGTCATTGAATTCAAAAACTACGGCAAAGGCAGTGCCCGTTTTGATAAAATCAGTCTGTTTGAAGTCAATACAAAACTTCCGGGCAACTGGAAAAATCATTACGGAACGGCGGTTTTTATGGATAAGGAGACGAAACTGTCTGACCAGTCCATCCGTCTGAACGAACAGGGCCGCGTTGAAAAACTTTTTGATCTTGAAGATGATGCGGAATATGAGTTGACCTTTTACATGAAAGGCGAAAATGTCAGCAAAGGAAGCAAAAACGGTGCGCAAGTCCTGCTTTGCGGCGGCGACAGAAGAGCCTGGGCGCGTGCTGCAACCAATCAGAAGGGTACTCCTGAATACGGAACTTTTGACTGGAAAAAAGGTTCCCGCAGATTTACCGGAAAATACTTCAAGAGCAACAAAGTTTACATCATATTGACGCTCAACGGCAGCGGAACTGTCTGGTTTGACAGAATCGAACTCAAAAAACTCGGCAGTTTGAAGCCCAAAGGCTCTTTCCGCAATATCAACAGTAAAGAAATCAAAAACTTTGCGTTTTACCCGGGCGGTGTTTCCGGTTTTTTCAAACCGGGAGAAAAAATTACTCTCAATCTGGAATTGGCGGGTAAAGGAGAGTATAACTGTCTGATTGCTGTTAAAAATTATTCTACGGGAAAAGAGGTTTGCAAACCGCTTTCAGGCAGGATAAAAGCACCGGGCAGGGCAGAGTTCAGTCTGCCGGAACAGAAAAATGGATATTACACAGCTGAAGCAACATTGTTTCAGAATAAAAAAAAAATCGGCACAGTCCAGTGCGGTTTGATTGTTGCGCCTGAATTCGGCAAACGCGATCCCTTTTTTCAATTCGGTTTCGGTGTTTACCCCGAATTGCACGATGCTTTCAAACGGGCGGGAGCCGGCGCGGTCATCATTAAATTCAAGTCAATGGAAATGGAGCAGGGAGATCCCATCCGTTACGTTGACACACAGCTGAAACAGGGCAAGGTCTTTCTTGATTCCGGAGATTTTCATCTGGGATTCAGTATCGGTGCCACTTTGCGGAAGCCGTCTGATCCGCAGACAGTTTCTGCCGGAAAGCCAATATTGACCGATAAGCACGTTGATAATATCATCAAAGGATTGACCCATGCCGCCATTCAGACCAAAGGAAAAGTCAAAGAGTGGAGTGTCGGCAGTGAGATTCCTTCTGCGGCAACCATTCCCCGTTATGTTGGTACATGGAGCGAGGCGATGTATCACAGCATGGTCATTACCCGCATGGCATCAAGGATCGGTAAAAAGATTGACCCGAACCTCAAAGTTTTCTGGGGCGGCAACAACATCCAGCGTTATACGGAAAGTATCGACCGCATTGTTTTCGGTGATCTGGCAAAGGACGTTGACGGTTATTTCATCGATGCCTATACCGGCAACTGGGATATGACCAAAGGCGGCTATTCCATACCGGAACAATCTCTGCGTTCATTCTACAAGGAGGCTTCGGAACTGTCTGAAAGCATGGGCAAAGGAACAGCCATCAAAAATGATGAAACCGGCTACGCCATCAATTACGGTTCCCGTTACGACAGCGGTCTGGCACGTATTCAGGCGGAGTTGACCGCAAGAACCATCATCCTCACCCGGGCGGCTGATGTCATTTGCTTTGAGTTGCACATGCCCGCCTACCACGCAATCTGGCAACTGCGCAATGTTAAGGACTCCGACGTTTGGATGACCACCATCTGGAAACCGGTTCTTGGCAAAAACGGAATCAAAGATGTGCCTTTGATCGGCGGCGCGGCTTATACGACCGCGGCGCGGCATCTGTCATTTGCAAAAACTTCGTGCGAGATCGTTTCCGGACTTAATTACGCCTGCATTTTCATCAAACCCGACGGCAAAACTCTTTGTGCAGTCTGGAATACTGAGGGAAAAGTTTCTCTCTCTGTTGATTTGCCTCAGGATGTTGCGGCAACGGATATGGCAGGATTTGAGTTCAGTCTTAAAAAAGGCAAAAACAAACTGAATATTTCCACCGCTCCGGTTTATCTTGAAAGCCGTATTGCTCCGGAAGTGTTTGAGAAACTGCTTAAAAAAGCCTTTTCAGAAGCTCTTCCTCCGCTGAAAATTGCGGCAAAACGCCACAGCCTTGCGCAGACAACGCTTTTTGTGCAGAATCCCGGCGGCGATTTGGCGGATATTGAAATTTTCAGCAACGGCAAACTGCTTAAAAA
>JAZQYS010000283.1:0-7375 GCA_045633645.1 Victivallaceae bacterium
ATGTTGAGTGCCGGAATCTGTGCAAATGCATAAAGGTCTTTTTGTCCGCGGCTTTCCCAGACGAGAGAACCGTATTTCTGACGGAACATGCGACGGAAAAGAAATTCATCCGGCAACCGGAGTTTTTCTTTTTCCGGATCACTTGTATCAAATACAATTTCACCGTCTCTGTTGACCAGAATCTTGGACTGTACAAAACGGCTGAGACGCCCCGTCGGCTTCAACATTTTTTCAGCCAAACGGCTCAAAGAAAAGTCAATTGCCGCAACGCCGATAAACTTGCCGCGCATACCTTTAACAGCGACTGCACAGGTAGTTATCAATTCATGTGTACTGCCGATATCCCGGTAAGGAGCAATCCACACAGGACGTCCATCCTTGTACTGAGCTTCCTTATACCAGTTCCGGTCAGGCGGAAAATAGTCTCCCGGAAAATCAATCATGCCGGGGTAGACGGCAAACAAACCGTTTTCCAATGCAAAATAAACAGTCCGTATCCGGCTGCCGTTCCGGCGTAAATGCGCAACAATCTGGTCTGTTTCGCCCTCATCACGCACAAGATCCAAAAGCATTTTCCGCATAAAAACCGCCGTATTGGCAAAGTAGATATAATGTTCCAGACTCAGTTTGCGTTTATTGAAATCAAACAGACAAACATTATCAAAGTCTACCTGCATCCGGTAGGCGGGAGAATAAGAAAATCCGCGCGGAGGATTTTTCCTGTACTCATCAATGGTAATAAACTCTTTTTTCTTCTTGTATCCCGGCACATCCACGCCCAGGGAAGAAAATAAAATATTTGTTCTGAATGTATCCAGCAGATACTCAACTTTGTGAATTCGTCCTTCCATAGCAGACGCCGTTGCCATAACTGCGGAAACGGCCGTTCCTGCTGCCCGGTCGCTCCAATGCTTTTCCCATGACCCGCGAATCTCACGGTGCAGAGTATAAGCAATACCGCCGATACCCAGAAGAAGAACAGTCATAACACTGAAAATCATCTTGCGGCGGTTATTTACGCCCCAGCGTCCGAGCTTGGAAAGAATGTTGTCCGGACGGGCAGAAACCTCTTCATTGGCAAGATAACGGCGCAAATCTGAAGAAAAATCCGACAGTTCCTGATAACGTTTCTCCGGATCAACAGCCATGGCTTTTTGAATAATTGCTTTCAAATCAGCCTCAATACGGCACTTGAAAAGATGGCGCAGCGGCGTGTGTTTACCTGCTTTTACGCGCGCAATCACAGAGCTGATATCCGTTCCCGGGAAAGCCTGTTTCAGAAAAACAAGTTCAAACAAAATAACACCGAGAGAATAAATATCTGAACGGACGTCCGCTTTTTTTGAAGTTACCACTTCAGGCGCAATATATGCCGGAGTGCCTTTGACTTTTTCACTTGCCGATCCGCCGATACGGGAGGCTATTCCCCAATCTGTCACATAAGTTTCGCGGTGTTTGCCGATCATGATGTTTTCAGGTTTGAGATCACGGTGCAGAATTTTCCGTTCATGGGCATATTCAACGGCATCGCAAACCCGCAGAAAAGTATCCAAACGGTTCCGCAGAGACCGGCGTTCATCAAAGTTGTGGATATTTTCTATCTCATAAGTTTGGACGATATGGGTTAAATAAGTCTTGAGGGTATAACCGTCAATGAGTTTCATCGCAAGGTGCAGACCGTTTTCACTGTCTCCGAAAAGCCCGTGTATCGGTATGATTGCCGGATGATCAAGAGAAGCTGTCACCTGAGCTTCTGTAAAAAAGGCATTCCGGGCTGAATCATCATTGCAGATATGTTTATGAAGTGATTTGAGAGCCACTTCACAGCCGAGATTCCGGTCGATTGCCGAACTGATACTCCCCTGCCCTCCCGTTGCGAAGGGATTGGGCGCAATCTGATAACGGTCAGAAACATCAGTCAAATTTTTTTCATCGTATTCTTCAGATACGGCAACATCACGGACACTTTTTTCACTCAAATCAAGCGTATCTTCAACCACAGTGCGCCGCAGCAGAAAAAATTTGCGTTTTTTACGGAATTTTCTGTTTTTTTCAACAGTTTCAACATCAAAATCCTTTTCAACTCCGGTTTTTCCCGAAGATATCTGATCCTGCGGAATGACAACTGTCGCCTCATCAAAATTGTCAGAATTGTTTTCAGCCCCGATATTTTGCATAGTCATTTTCCTGTTCTGATATAGCATTCATTAAAATATATTGCACAGACGGCATTATAACAAGTTGAAAATAAAAATTTTTCTGAATTGAGCCTGAAAAAAATTGCAAAATAACGTCAAGGATATATATTATCTCCGGTAATAAGTGATTCTTAATTTTCAATAAGGGAACATCAAAACTCATGAAAACTTTTCAAATCCGCGCGGCTCAGCTGGATCTCGCCCGCCAGATGGAAACGCTTGATTTCATCTTTGAATTTATTGATATGATCAGCGAAAACGGATACAACGCCGTTTTTCTTTATCTTGAAGACAGAATTATTACGCCTTCTTACTCTCTGCCCGAAGAGAATGAAGGATACTCTCTTGAACAGATACGGCAGATCGTTGATTATGCAGCAGGCAAAAACATTGAAGTCATCCCCTGTGTGGCAACTTTGGGACACGCAGAGCGTTTTCTGCGTTTTCCGCAGCTTCAGCATCTGGCGGAAGTCCGGGGCAATACCCGCGACCGTTTCGGCGGAACGGCAAAAGATACATTCTGCGTATCAAAAGTTGAATTTTATGATTTTCTTTTCACTTATCTGGATGAAATTCTGCCGCTGTTTCCCTCAAAATACTTCCATGCCGGACTGGATGAATTCTGGAATTTCAACCTCTGCGAACTCTGCAAAGCCAAGGTCAAAACATTCCACGACGAAGAACTCCTGTTTCTGGAACATGTCAAAAAAGTTCATGATTATTTAAGTTCACGCAACAAACGTATGGCAATGTGGCCGGATATGTTTGAAAATTATCACTCCATTCTGCCTGATGTCCCCAACGATATCATCATGACGGAATGGCAGTACCAGCGCGATGTGCGGACCTGTCAGGCACATTTCAACAACCTGACAGAAGAAAACACCCTTGCCCGATACAGAAAACTCGGGTTTGAAGTCTGGGCGTCCCCCGCAGATATGCTCCTTTCAAACGGACAATCTTTTACAGATTACGCCTCACACTACGAAAACGTCACAGGTTTTCTGCAAACCGCCTGGGAAAAAAGTGATACATTCATGTACCGTACCTGGCCGATTATCGCCGCCAACGGCAGAAGAGCCGCGGGTGCAGGCGGAGAAGAAGTTTTCAAAGACATGATTCAAAACCTTTTCGGCACAGATGATGAACTTTTTATTTCAGCCCAGAAATCCGCCGTCACCCGGGGATTTTCAAGGCATTTCGGAACAGTTTCTCCGTCTGTTCTCTATTCACGCAGCATTTTCGGACTTGATTCTGCCCGTGCTTCCTCAATTGAAACAGACAAGCTGATTCTGGAAAATTTCAGAACAAAAATTTCAAAAGGTCATAAAATTCTTGAAGATCAAATCCTTTCTCTTGAAGAACTCATCTCCTCCGCCCGTATAAAAAAAGCAATGCTGGAACAGTTGGATTACGGTCAGAATGCAGCGGCAATGAATGCTCTGAAACAGGAGTTTTCACGTTATCTTTCAGTGTTCCGCAAGCGTGAACAGGATTGGGAGACACTCCGCTCCGGCATTACCCCCAATATTTTCACTCAAAAGCTGCCCGGTATTGAACAGAAGTTTGAAGAAGCGGAAAAAAGTCTTGCAAACGGCTCATTTCTCAGAGTCCGCCGTATGCATTGTGACTGGTACGGAATGCCCAAGCTGCGGATATCTCTCCGTCTGAACGGTCAATGGCAGGAAGTTCACTCCGGTTGCGCTAAACCGGATAATCTTGAAGTCGCAGAATTTGACTTTTTCCACAATATTGACAGAAAGTTCCTCAATGCCGATGCCATCCGCTTTGAGCACAACGGTTACGGCGGACTGGGACTTTGTTTTGCCGTCCTTACGGATAACGGCAAAATCATCAAAGTTCCCGGCAAAATCCTTGAAACGGAAAATCTCGTTACGGATTCAGAGTATCTGCTTACCAACGATTCGCGTTTCTGTTTCCTCGGCAATCAGAATATGTACGAAGCATATGTTCATCAGGAACTTGTTTCAGTCATGCACCGCGTTGATGTGGAGTTGAAAGAGTATAATGAGTAAAAATCACAAAGGCTTGTTTTATGTAAATCCCGCAGATCCGAGGGTGTTCATCTATAAGTTTCCCGGCAGAAAGTATCTGGGTGTCGGACTGAACTTTTACTGGTCAAAAAGTATTTTTCTCTATGCGTCAACGGTTGCGGGAAATCTTCTGCTGTTAATTCTTGCAGTATTTTTCCCGGTGGGAGCCATCTGCACGCTGCTGCTTTGGCTGATTTTGTGGCAGATTTATTTCTTTTACAACGCCCGCAAAGATTTGGAAAAGTTTCCCGGCTCCCCTTATCCAAGGGATTAACGCGGATTTGAAATAATATAAACCTTTTGACGGAATTTATCCCAAACCACAAAAGTCCCGCCGCCATTGGACTGCCGCCGGTTATAACTGTAACCCGCGGAAACATCAATTGTCCGCGGGATGACTGTTTCACCCGCTTTTTCTGCCTGATGCTGACGGATCAATTCGTTTGCAGTATGTTCAAGCAGAAGCGGTTTATCAAACGGCTTTATATCCCAGGAATTCCCCTTTGCCATGGCACGAAAATCTTTTTCGTTGATTTCGCCCTCCCATGCCGTCACCGTATAACTGTTAAAAAAAGACGCGTTGCGCAAAGTGGTGTTCCTTGTCTTGTATTCAGGAACATTCTGCTTTATTTCAGGATTGTTCTGAAGATATACCACACTGACAAACCAGAACGGAAGCAGACCGATGGCAAATCCCGGAGCAAGTCCGAAACACAGTACAAACGCAAAAAAATACTTGAACAGCCGGGATTTTGTATCTCTGACAATCAAACCGATCAATTTGGCAAACAGATAGAGCAAATACCCGATATAAAGAACTGCAAGAGCCGTCATCCAGCCCATGACGGTAAAAATAACCAACACCGGTATCACAACAGCGTGCGGAAAATATTTACTTCGGAAAAATTTTTTCAATAATTCTTTCATACTCTATACTTCAAGCGGATACAAAATCTCTGCTGCCGATAATATAACTCAACTGTCAGTAAAAAGCAAATTTTCTCCTGTTGTAAAAATTCAGATGTGCTTATCCTGCCGGTATTTCAATGGAGACACCCCGTGTTTTTCCCGGAATATGCGGCAAAAATAATTACATTCTCTGAAACCGCAGGCATGAGCAATATCGGCAATGGGCAGCAAAGTCGTTTCAAGCAGTTCTTCTGCCCGTTCCAGACGGATACGGTTAAGAAGTGCCAGCGGCTTTTCGCCAAGTTCTCTTTGCATCATCCGTCCCAAAGTGGTGCGGTGAATACCGAATTCATCCGCGAGAAGATTTATGTTGAAATCAGGTGATGAATAATTGGTATTCAGGCGATAAAGTATCTTATCAAACAACTTCCCGCCCGGGGCGTATCCGGTAAGACCGCCTCCGGCACGGACAATCAACTCTGTGTAAAGCGGAAACAACAATCTGGGAGACTCATGTTTGTTGCGGACAAGGCCGTTGGCAATGCGTTGAAAAAGTTCCACCGGACACGGACCGGCATCAAGAATCCCCGGCGGATAACCGAAACTTTTGACAAAATCTTCTGCGCCCTCTCCGTCAAACGTCGCCCACCAGATTTCTGCCGGACCGTCAACAATGAATTTTTTGCGGACTTCCCCCTTGTATTTAAAAATTGCCTGTCCGGGAAACAAATGATGCTGCATCTTTTGTACTTCTATCAGACAACTGCCTCTGTTGACCCAGCAAATTTCAACACAGTCAATAGGCAGAAGTGACTCCTTATATCCTTGTTTAAAACAGTTTACACCAACGCCTTCCGGCTGGAACGGAAGTTTTGGGAAGGGAGGTTTCCAACTTCTGTGCAAAGTGAATGTTGTCATTTTATTGTTTTTTCCGCATCAAATATATCCTGTATTGCATCAAATATATCATTGAAAATTGCATTTTCAAGCGGTATTGTAATAAATTGCCTAATGTTGATTGTATAAGGGAGATAAAAAAATGGCTGTTTCTTCAAAATTATATGAATTACCCGAACTTCAGGAAATCAACCGCCTGCCGATGCACGGCGCAGAAATTCCTTTTGCCGATATGGAACAGGCTCTGGAACGGAAATATGAAAATTCTGATTTTTTCCGCAGTTTGAACGGCAAATGGCGTTTTTCGCTCTACCGGAAACCGGAGGATGTTCCGGCAGATTTTCTTGATCCTGATTTCAAAGATGAAACGACGATCAAAGTGCCGTCGCACTGGGATAAAGACTCCTGTGCGCCGCCGGTTTATACCAACAGCCGGATGCCGGCACACTTTCCGGATCCCCCCTGCGTACTTGAAGATAATCCGACCGGCATTTACCGCAAAGAATTCACTTTGCCGTCCGCCTGGAAAAACCGCAGGGTCATCCTGCATGTCGGCGGTGCTGAAAGTTACCTTGAAGTTTATCTCAACGGATGTTTTGCCGGTATGGGTAAAGATACCCGCCTTGCCTCTGAATTTGATTTGACGCCGTTTCTCAAACCCGGAAAAAATCAGCTTGTCTGCAAAGTTATCCGCTGGTCGGACTCCTCTTTTATTGAAGATCAGGATCAATGGTGGCTTTCGGGTATTTACCGCAGCGTTTATCTTTATTCAACTGCCAAGGCTTATATCGAAGATCTTTTTGTCAACGGTGATTGGGATACAGAAAACAAATCCGGAAAACTTTACTGCCGTCTGCACGCGGGCTTTGATCTGCCGTCTTATCTTCCCCAGGGTCCGGAACAGGATTTCGGCGTTGAAATGACACTTTTTGACCGGGAGAAAAAATGTTTGTGGCAGGATAAAATGTCCATGTCCTGTTTCTTCCGTGAAACCGGTTATGTTGCTGAAAAAACAGCAGTTCTCCCCGGTGTTCAGCCCTGGTCCGCCGAAGATCCAGTGTTGTATACACTGGTTGTTAAATTTTTGGATAATGAAGGAAATGTTCTTGATATCCGCAGTAAACGCACCGGATTCCGCAACATCAGAATAGACGGCTGCAATTTGCTTTTCAACGGTCAGAGAGTGTTGATACGGGGTGTCAACCGTCACGAACACAATATGAAAAACGGAAAAGTTCTGACCGTCGAAAATATGCTTGATGATATCAAGCTGCTGAAACAATTCAACTTCAATGCCGTGCGCACCTGCCATTATCC
>JAZQYS010000284.1:0-11491 GCA_045633645.1 Victivallaceae bacterium
GATAGTCCAGACCCATATCGCGCAGGGTGCTTTCACGCACTTCATAGACGCTGAAGTTGAGCGTAATCTGCGGAACAGGTCGGTCAAGATATCCCAGAAACTGATAGACGTAGGCGGTGTTGGAGGTGTTGTCTTTCCAGTAAATCTGGTTCGAGTTTTTATCCCAGGCATACACGGAACTGTAAGGACCCTCTCCGATAACAGTTTCCACCAGAATATTGAGCATTTCCTGGCCTGAACGGTACTTTGGCTGATAGACGGCGCGGGTGATACCTGTTCCTTTGATGATATCGCCGGGAACTTTGCCGTCAATTTTGATGTTGCGGTCAACTTTTGAGATGAAATCGTCAACATAGGGCATCATTTTCACCGGACAGGTGACTGTCAGCATCTGGGCGTTGTTCGCACCGTATTCAATACAGCCGACACTGGAATTCATGTTGTAGCGCATGACGATACCCATGACAAACGGCGTGATATCGTTGGCCTGGACATATTTGAGTTTGTAGATTTTTGACACCATGTAATCCTGGGCATCGTCCTGAACAAAATGCAGTTTGCGTATACCGGGTTCGGCTGCGGCAAGACTGCAGAAAAGCAGAAATATTCCTGCAAAAATAAAAATTTTCATGATTTATTCCTTGATAATTTCAGAGAAAGCCGAAACTTATGACTTTGGGTTCACCGTTTTCTGTTGCGGAAACAACCTGAAAGAGGGCATCCTGAACAATGGTTTTACCCTCTTTGCCCTTGCGTTGAAAGGTGATTTTCCACAATTCGATATCCAGGAACGGATGCGCCAGTTTTCCGACGAATTGTTTGCTCACGGGTTTACCCATCGCCTGACAGACTTTTTCGCGTGAGAGGTTGAATTCTTTTTCTCCGAACTCCTTTTTCATTGAACCTGAAAGCGGCGTCATGAATCTGCGGGGATTGTTGCCGCAGAAACTTTCGGCAAGGATTTCTCCGCAGCGGTATGTTTCCGGCGGCGGAATGGTCACTGAACAGCAGCCGGCGGACAGGACTCCTGTCAGCAGAACCGGCAGGACAGGAAATTTTCCCGTACTGTTTCTTTTTCTGATTTTCTCCATTAACAAAACTCCTCTTTTTTCAAGCTGCAGCACCGTGCTGAACTTGTTTTTGTAAATACAATAAAAAACGAAATCAGGAAAAATCAAGAGCTGTAAAATACCGTATTTCCGGCACTTTGCACAAAAGAAGAGAGAAAATCGTATTTTTTTTGCTTAAAAACAAGGATATTCACTTGACAAAATTGCTATGCAGGGTTAGATTTTCCAATGTAGTAAAATATTAACACAAATTTAGTCAAAGGGGTTTTGTTTTGGCAAGAGACTCAGAATATATATTGACCCTTCTCAAAGAATACGGAATGGTCACAAATGAGCAGATTGACGAAGCCCGTCAGGTTGCTCTGGAATCAGAGTTCGGCGAGATGGATATCATTGATGCTCTGGTGAAAACCGGCGCCGTCGGTGATGACGAACTGCTTGCTATGCTTGCACAGCAGTACGGCATGGAAGTTATGGATTTGACCAACTACGATATTCCTGCTGCCGTCATCGCCTGTCTGGACGTTGAAGTTGCACGGTATTATAAAGTTATTCCCGTTGCAAAACACGATGATATGCTGACAATCGCTATGAGCGATCCGTCGGATATGGAAACGCTGGATACGCTGCGTTATCTGCTCGGCGGAGACGTTGACGTTGTCGCCGCTCCGAAAAAACAGATTGAGGCGTTTATTGAGAAATATTACGCCGAACAGGATATGGAAGTTTCAACCATGCTCGACGATGCCGAGGATGTTGAACTTGATGAAATTGTTGAAAGTGCCATCGGCGGTCCTGAACGTGATGACGATGATACGCCGATTATCCGTCTGGTTACGAAACTGATTATTGACGCCTACAAGATGAAGGCATCCGATATTCACTTTGAACCGATGGAAAAGCGTTACCGTGTCCGTTACCGCATTGACGGTGCGCTGCGTGAAGTGGACGGTCCACCGAAATATCTTCAGGCAAACTTCACCAGCCGTATCAAAATCATGTCCCGTATGGATATCACCGAAAAGCGTATTCCGCAGGACGGACGTATTCAGATTATTGTCGGAGATAAAGATATCGACTTGCGTGTAAGCTCCATTCCCACCGTTTTCGGTGAAAGTGTGGTTATGCGTATCCTTGATAAGAGCAGTATTCAGCTTGATATTCCCAAACTCGGTTTTTATGCCGATGACCTCGATCTTGTGAACAAGATCATCAACTACCCTGACGGAATCTTCCTGGTGACGGGACCGACCGGTTCGGGTAAGACCACCTCTTTGTATGCGTTTTTGAACACCATCAATACGCCGGCGCGCAAACTCATCACCGTTGAAGACCCGGTTGAGTATCAGCTTGCAGGTATCAACCAGGTGCAGGTTGACCGTTACGTTGACATGACCTTCTCTGCTGCGCTGCGTTCCATGCTGCGTCAGGCACCGAACATCATCATGGTCGGTGAAATCCGCGACGTGGAGACCGCCGAAATTGCGATCAACGCGTCACTGACAGGACACCTTGTGTTCAGTACACTTCACACCAACGACGCACCGGGTGCGGTGACCCGTCTTGTGGATATGGGGGTCAAACCGTTCCTTGTGGCAACATCTCTGCGTGCAGTTATGGCACAGCGTCTTCTGCGCCGTGTCTGCAAAGAGTGCAAAGAGCCTTACACTCCCAGTGCCGGAGAAATCCGTATGCTGGGATTGACGCCTGAATATCTGGCGAACCACCAGTTCTACAAAGGCAAAGGCTGTCAGGCGTGCGGTTATACCGGGTACAAGGGACGTATCGGTATCTATGAAATCTTTGAAGTTACCGAAGATATTGCAAAGCTCATTTTTGCCAACGAAACCAGCGGAAAGATCCGTGAATTTGCCCGCCGCAACGGTATGCGCAGTCTGCGTGACGACGCCATCCGCAAAGCTGAAGCGGGAATTTCCACGCTGGAAGAGGTGATTTTCGTCACCCTGCGCGATGAATCGTAGTATATACCGGAGAATTATAAAATGCTTGATATTGAAAGCTCTGCATTGATAGACCTCATTAAGAATGAGCGCAGTTCGGATATCCCCGGACTGAAACAACATCTTGAAGAAGTCGCGGAGGAATGTGAACGCTCCGGTAAGACTGCTCTTGAAGTGATAGAAAACTTCGGTCTGCTCTCCCGTCAGGAGATGCTGGAACTTATGGCCGAAAGTCTCGGTTCTTACGTCTGGAATCCGAAAAGCGGGGATATCAGCCGCGATATTATTGAGATGGTTGATGACAGTACCGCCCGCACCCACAATGTGCTGCCGATTAAGTTCGATGGAGAAAACCTCTATCTTGCCATGTCAAGACCCCTTGATTATCAGGTGGTTGAAACAGTTCATTTTATCCTCGGACGTCCGATTGTTCCCGTTCCCTGTGATCCGGACGAATTTGACCGTGCCTTTTTGCGCTACTATCCTGAAAAAGTGGATACCGTTGCTGATATCGTTGCCGAATTCGGTGAACACATTGAAGAAATTGAAAACGATGAAGAAGATCACTCCAACGATGCACCGATCATCAAATTTGTGGATGTTGTGATGCAGCAGGCAATCCGTGACAAGGCATCTGACATTCACTTTGAACCGTTTGAAAAAGCCTGCCGTATCCGTTACCGTGTGGACGGCGCGCTTTACGAACTGCCGCCGCCGCCGCGCAGTCTGGCAACACCGGTTATCAGCCGTGTGAAAATTATTTCAGGTTTGAACATTTCAGAACGCCGCCGTCCGCAGGACGGACGTATCCAGACGAAGATGAACGGTCGTCCGGTGGACTTGCGTGTATCCTGTCTTCCGACAAGTTACGGCGAATCCGTGGTGCTTCGTGTGCTGGACAGAAGCGTGGTCAACCTTGAACTGGATGCGCTGGGTATCGGACAGGATGTGCTTGATAAAATCCGTGAAATCATCCGTCTTCCCAACGGAATCATGCTGGTTACGGGACCGACCGGTTCCGGTAAAACCACGACACTTTATTCTGCGCTGGGTGAAATCAACAACCCCGAAGACAAACTTCTGACGGCAGAAGACCCTGTGGAATACGATATTGAGGGAATCATGCAGTGTCCGATCAACGATGCCGTCGGTATGACCTTTCAGAAAGCACTGCGCGCCTTCCTCCGTCAGGACCCCGACCGGATCCTCGTCGGAGAAATCCGTGACTTTGAAACGGCGCAGATTGCTGTTGAAGCGTCTCTTACGGGACACTTTGTGTTCAGTACGCTCCATACCAACGACGCCGCCAGTACTGTTACCCGACTGATGGATATGGGCGTTGAACCGTTTCTGATTGCCTCTTCACTTGCGGGTGTGTTGGGACAGCGTCTGATCCGCCGGGTGTGCAAGAACTGCAAAACCATGTATACGCCGACCGATGACGACCTTGAACGTCTCGGACTTGAACGCGCGCAGGTTGAAGGTATTCAGTTCTGTTACGGTAAAGGTTGCCCCGTCTGCAACAATACCGGTTACAAGGGACGTAAAGCGTTGACCGAACTTCTGACCGTTGACCAGGAAATGCGTGATATGATTTCCGCAGGAGCCCCGGCAAACGTCATCCGTGATAAAGCATGTCAGCTGGGTATGCGTACTTTGCGTGAAGACGGACTTATGGCGATTTTCAACGGTGAAACCAGTGTGGATGAAGTTGTCCGTTACACTTGATTTATATTGACCTCAATTTTACGGGAGGATTTAGATTATGCCCCAATTTACATATGTTGCCATGGATGGCAAAGGCAAGGAGCAAAAAGGCAAAATGACCGCCGCCAATGAAGAGGCGGTGATGGCGGCACTCCGTGCCAAAGGAATGTTCCCGACTTCAATCAAACTTGAAGTCGGAAAAGATGCTGCGAAAAAGATGTCCAGTAAGGGCGGCGCGAAAAAGGGCGGCGGATTCAATATGACTTTGGGTCCCATGGTCATCAAACGCAAGGAGTTGACCGTTGTTACCCGTCAGCTGGCAATTCTGCTGGATGCGGGACTGCCGTTGATCCGTTCTCTGCATACCCTTAAAAAGCAGGCGAAAAATCCGGTTGTCAGAGTCGTGCTTGAAAAAACTGCTGAAACAGTTGAAGGCGGTGCGACTTTTGCCGAGGCACTTTCTCAAAACCCCAAATCTTTTGATAAACTTTATTTGAACATGGTCCGTGCCGGTGAAGCATCCGGTGCTATGGAAACCATTCTTGACCGTTTGGCGGCATTTATGGAAAAATCCGCCAAGATTGCCGGAAAAGTCAAATCAGCAATGATTTATCCTATCGTGGTTCTGTCCATTTCACTTCTGGCGGTTGTCGGTTTGATGATTTTCATCGTGCCGAACTTTGAAAAGATCTTTAAAGACCTGCTGGGACCCAATGAACCGCTTCCGGGCGTGACACTGCTGATTCTGGGTATCAGTAATACGCTTATTTCGCACTGGTATTACTACGTCGGCGGTGTAGTCGGTGTGGTGGCATTTTTCAAAATCATCGTTAAATTCCCGTTGGGCAAATTTGCGCTTGACTGGGTGACATACAATATGCCGATTTTCGGACCGATCATTTCCAAAACGGCTGTTTCGCGTTTCAGCCGTACGCTCGGAACGCTGATGAGTTCCGGTGTGCCGGTGCTGCAGGCACTTTCAATTGTTAAAGAAACCAGTGGTAATGACGTTGTTGCATCGGCGATTCAAAAGGTGCATGACGCCGTGAAAGAAGGTGAAGGTATTGCCAAACCTCTGGGAGAAACGCACGTTTTTGAAGATATGGTTATCAGTATGGTCGAAGTCGGTGAAGAAACCGGTAAACTCTCTGAGATGTTGAATAAGGTCGCTGATACCTATGAGGACGAAGTGGACAACGCCGTCAGTGCTCTGACCTCTCTGATTGAACCGTTGATGATCGTGGCATTGGCAGGTATCGTCGGTTCTATCGTTATTGCTTTGTTTATGCCTTTGACCAAAATTATTGAAAAGTTGTCGTGAAGTATCTGCTTAATATCGGCAACACCCATACGACTCTGGCGCAGTATGATACGCATAAGGGTATCAGTCTGCTCCAGACGTTTTATACGGAAAACTTCTCAAAGAACGATCTTCCCGAGGGTGAAATTGCCGCCATATCCGTTGTTCCCAAACTCCGCAAGGAGCTGCAGGGAAAAAATGTCTTTTTTCTTGATTCTTTCAACAGCTGCGGAAAAGTTGATTTTACGCAAGTTGACTGTACCACACTCGGGGCTGACAGAGTGGCAAACGCTGAAGCACTTGCCGCTTTTTATCCTCTGCCGGGAATTGTGCTTGACTGCGGTACGGCAATCACTATGGAACTGGTTGATAAAGACGGTGTTTTCCGCGGCGGAGCGATTGCGCCCGGACGTTCTCTGATGCGCCGCAGTCTTTTTGCGGGAACGGCACAGCTGCCGGATATTCCCTTATCGCGCAATGTTCCGACGGATATCGGCGCAGGAACCCGCAATACCATTGCATTCGGCGTTGACTGCGGCTGTATCGGTATGGTGAGAGAATATATCCGTATTGCCAGAGAGAAACACAACATTGTTTCAATCGTGTTAACGGGGGGAGATGCCAAATTCTTTCATCCGGCTCTTCCTGAAGCTGTATTGGCCCCGCTTGACTTCACCTATCACGGAATCCGCATCGGCGCCGGGTGGTGAAATCAGAGGTAAAACATCAGCATTGCATTGGGCGGAGCAGCACGCTTCAAACGTTTTTCTATTTGTTCTTTCAGAATTTTCCGCATAAATTCCGGAGCATATCTGCTGTGGACCCAGTTCATATTGATCATCCAGAGAACAGGCGAACGGGACGTGTTCAAATTTTTGATGTAATCTCTGGAATCGTTTTTCCGGAACATCTCTTCAAGTGCAGGATGAGCAAAGGGAGCTTTTGCGCCGGTCTCTATGGCAATCAAAGCCTCAAGGTAGCCGGAATACAGTAAATTTTTATTTTCCGGCAGCTGCTTTCTGACATACCCGCATATTTTGTTGAAGTAAATCTGAAACATTTTCTGATCGGCAGAGATTTGAAAGAGTTTTCTGCCGGAGTTTATTCCGTTAAAGGTGACGAAGAACAGCAGAAATACGGCGGCAAAACGCATGATGCGCCAGGAATCACTTCGCAATCTTCCGGCAGCTGACGCAACAAGAATAATTGCCGGATATGAAACAGAAAACAGGTTTCCTTCATAACTGCGTCCGATATAATATCCCAACAGTCCGCAACCGGTAATCGTAATGAAAAAAAGTAATTTGTCTTTTTCAGAAACACGTTTTGCAACAACTGCGCCTGTAAAATAACTCAATGCGGCAAAATAAATTCCGGCAGGAATCAACCACAGACCGCACCATGGCATGGGTAATTGCAGGAATCCGGCTTTCCCGAACAGGAACGGCATGGTAAAAAGTCTGATGATTTCCGGAAACTTTCCGTAAAAAAGAAAATGTATTCCGAAGAGAATTCCTGTGAACACAACTCCGGTGATCGGCAGGAGAAATATTCTGAAGAAATTTTTTCTTTCAGGCTTCAGCAGACACATGACGGTGATAAAGATGCACCAGGAAGCCAGAAGAATGCATCCGGAATCAGGATTCCAGAAAACTGCGGCGGCGGCAATAATGGTTCCGGTGATGCAATTTCTGACACTCAACAAATCTTTCATATTCAACGCTGTCCAAAAAAACAGCAACGATGGAAAGATGACTCTCAATGGCAGATATTGCGGATAAAATGCGGGCGAACCGTTCCAGACAAACAAACCTGCGATCCCTGCAAGCGCAAAACAGCGCCAAAAGAGTGTCTTGATAATCTTTTGAGTTGTCCCGTACAGTAAAATGCCGCAGATGAAAATCAGCCCGAGAAAGAAACAGTCCGCAGAAAGAGAGGATAATCCGGCAACAGCAAAAAACGGAGCTGCAAATGCAGCATAAGCACCATAGGTTGATGAAAGTTCAAACGGAGAAAAACCGGATTGGGTCATCCATAAGGGATGCAGTACAACGCAATAATGGTGAGCATCAAAATAATCAAGATTCCGTAAAAGATAAATCTTGCAGAAAGCAAAGAGATAAAAAGCGCCGGCAATACAGGGGATAAACCATAATTTCTGAAATTTCCCCCTTTTCAAGACAAGATAAAACGCGGCAAGCCCTGTTAGAAGCACGAACATATATCCGGGCAGAAAAGAGACCGATGACGAAAGAAAACCCTCAGATTTCCGGCAGGAAAAAATGACTGCCAGAGCTGAAATTCCGGCAAAAAACTTCCAGAACGCGGAGAACTTTTTTCCGGAAAGAAAAAAGTTGATTACCATAAGAACAATGACTGATAAAACCAATGTCAAAAGATAAAGCAGTTGTTCTTCAGGCTCCGGATAGAGAGAATCAATTCTGGTAAAGTCTTCCGGTAAAACAGCTTGCGGCGTTTTTAAGTCAAGAAAACTCCACAGCACACCAACAGTCCCGAAAATAATGACTGCTGAAAAAATACCGGCTGGGATGCCCGATGGTACTGTTTCCTGAATAAATTTTTTCTGCATTTTGAAACTGAGAAAGCTTAACAGAGCAATGATGGTCAAACTGCAGGAAAGAGTGCGTAATATCAAAAAGAGGGCATTGATTTTTTTCCAGTATCCCGGGCGGCATATTTCTGCTGATACGGAGTGTGCCTGCGATATTTTAACTTCAGAAATATCCGGCAGCCATACCGGGACAGTCCGGAATTGATAAAATGATCCGATGTACAAATCACAATATTCCCGGCTTTTTGCCGACAGTTTTCCCGCGTTTGAAAAGATTTTCAGTTCAAGTCTTCCCAAAGGGTTGTCAGCTGCACCGGGAACAACGCTGCATCCGGTCAGTACTCCTCCCGGATAAATAATATCCGAAAAAAACTTTTTTGTTCCGTTTTCAAGCGCAGTGCGGATTTTAAGTTGTAAAACCGTCTGCTTATCCTTATCCACGAATTCCAAGACAGGTTTTTCCGGGGAGACGGCACTGTTGAATTTGATGTGACACTCAAATGGTCCTGTGATTGCCGCTTGTGCGGATTGTGTTCCGGAATAAAAAATATTTTTACGGCAAAAATGAAGCCCCAATTCACTTCCTGTCCATAAAAAGACAAGAATTAAAACAAGTTTGCAGTTGGAGATAATGTTTTTCATGTGGATCTTTTATGTTAATTTGATTCTGGGGTCAGCGGCGACATAGAGCAGATCAGAGAGCATGATTCCGGCGAGCGTGAGGAATCCGGAAAAAGCGAAAAGTGCCATTTGCAGAGGATAATCTCTGCTGGAAAGTGCCAAGAGAGAGAGTCCGCCCATGCCGGGGATGTTGAAGATGTATTCAACAATGACACTGCCTGCGACAAGTCCCGGAAGCAAGCCGCCGAAAAGGGTGATGAGTGTGATGAGTGCATTGCGGAAACCGTGGTTCCAGATAACTTCAAATTCACTTAATCCCTTGGCGCGTGCCGTGCGGATGTAATCGCAGTGGATGACTTCAAGCATACTTGCGCGGGCGTAGCGAGAGAGTCCCGCAAAACCGCCGTAGGCAAGACAGAAGACGGGGAGCGTATAGTGTTTGACAATTTCAAGCTGCAAACGCCAGATGGAATAGTTATCCGGATCGGGAACCGTTAATCCGTGCAGGGGAAACAGTGCCTTCCAGCCGCCTTCGCAGAGGAGTGCCTGAAGCATGAGCCCCACCCACATAACGGGCAGGGAGTAGAGCGCAAACAGCAGAATTTCTGTGATTTTATCTCTGGTACTTCCGGCACAGGTCGCTGACCATACGCCGATAGGGATGGCAAGAAGATAGGTAATCAATACTGCCCAGACATTCAAACTTACGGTAACGGGCAGACGCTCCCATATCATCTGAACGACGGGTTTACCGGGATCGACGGCGGCGGATTCTCCGAAATCGCCTTTGAGAACTCTGGAAAACCAGCGTGAAAAGCCGATGATGATGGGTTTATCCAAATCCAGTTTTTCCCGCAGGGCGGTATTGCGCATGAGTCCGCCTTTTTCGGCATCAACGGCACTGCCGGCTGAGTCGCTGCCGAAAAGGTTGCTCCGGGTCGGATCGCCCGGTGCCAGGCGCAGCATGGCGTAACTTGCAAACAAAATTGCAAAGAGAGTTGCCCCTGCCAGCAGCAGACGTTTGATGATATAAAAAAACATATTTCTCCCTGTGTGAAAATATCTTGAGATTTAATATAACAGCAGTTCTGCAAAAAACAAGAAAAATTTATTTTTTATCAGCAGGAGAAGGCTTTTTTACTTGAAAAAGAACTGTTTGCACGTTATTTTTTTTTCCGGATAAATTATTGAGGTGATATCTATGACATTGTTTATGCTCGGATTGTTTGTGTTTCTTTTTCTGCTGTGGCGCGCGGTTCTGCCGCTTGAATGGAAGTGGTATTTTAAAGTTTTTGCAGGAGTATGTGTTTTTGTTGTCGGCTTCAAATTTAAAATCATCCAATTGATCGGCGGGAATTATTTTGCGCCTCAATTGCCCGGCTGGGTC
Organism: Victivallaceae bacterium; assembly: GCA_045633645.1. Lineage (GTDB taxonomy): Bacteria > Verrucomicrobiota > Lentisphaeria > Victivallales > Victivallaceae > UBA1784. Next base: position 10,619 of record JAZQYS010000284.1, read on the forward strand.
ATGCTTGCGGCGGCAGTGGTTTATGTAACGGCGTTTTTGTTTCTTCTTTTTGTCGTTGTTGCGGACAGCATTTTGTTTGTTATCACTTGTGTCAGGACTTTTTATAAAAACATCAAAGAGAAAAAATACGATTTCAGACTGCTGCTGCGAAAACATCCCTTGCTGAATAAGGTCCACGCTTGCGGACTTGCTATTGCATTTCTGCTGGCAATTTTGGGAATATACAATGGACTGTCCATGCCCCGTATTCGTGAAGTTGAAGTGCGTTCTGAGCGGGTTCCTGCCGAAGCGGACGGCGTAACACTTGCTGTGCTTGCCGACTTGCATGTGGACAGATTGAACAATCGTTCAAAAATCCGTAAAATCGTTGAATTGACCAATTCTCTCAAACCGGACTTTATCTGTCTTGTCGGAGATTTTTCCGACGGCGCACAGCTCCATCAGTTGGAAACATTGAGTGAACTTGCCGGACTGCGGGCGAAATACGGTGTTTTCGGCGTGCCGGGCAACCATGAATATTACAAAGGCTACCATGAATTGATGGCGCACTTCAAAAAAATCGGTTTGCCCATGCTGCTCAATGAAAACGTTTATTTCAAAGATTTAAAACTGCGTCTCTGCGGCATTCCCGACGGACACGCCCGCAAACTGGGACTTGCATCTCCGGATATTCCCGGTGTCCTTGCCGGAGGGGATAAAAGTGATTACCGTATTTTGCTTGCCCATGCACCCAAAGTTGCGCGCGAAGCGGCGGCAAACGGGGCTGATCTGCAATTTTCAGGACACACCCACGGCGGAATGGTTCGGGGCTTTGATTATCTTGTCGCCCGCACAAACGGCGGCTTTGCCTGGGGCAATTACAAAGTCGGCAAC
>JAZQYS010000285.1:0-3879 GCA_045633645.1 Victivallaceae bacterium
TCTTGCATTTTTCCCGAAACTTACCGGTGCACTGATGCTGATTCCGGAACCGGTGCTTGGTGCCATTCTGCTTTACAGTGTTACCTACATCATGGCAGGCGGATTTTCTTCGCTCATGGAAGTTGAACTGGATGACCGCAAAGTGTTTGTCGTTTTCATCAGTATCATCTTTGCCGTCAGCACCATGATTCCCGGATTGTGGAAGTTCCTGCCTCCCAACGTTGCACAGGTGATCTGCTCTCCGCTGGTCATGGGAACGGTCGTTCTGATTACGATGACGATCCTGACCCGTATCGGCACCAAGCGGAAAGTCAGCTTGAAAACCGGAACCAGTGCTTCTGCGATCCCGGTTCTCAATGAAAAACTCAAAGATATCTGCAAAGAATGGGCTGTCAGCAAAGATCTTTCTCACAGCTTGATTTTCGGTATTGATGCAGTTGTAGAAGGGCTTTATGTCAACGGTGTCCGTGATGAAATCCGGATCAGCATGGTCTACGACCAGATGCAGATCAAGATCCAGATTCTGACCCACAATGCAGAAAACCTTGAAGAAAGCAATACTGCAAGCGATAAAAAAGGCGTTCCGGATGAATTGGAACTGGCTCTGATCATGTTGAAAAACCGCTTTGACCATGTCCGCTGGATTCGCAAAGGACAGCAGTTGAGTTTGAATATAGATGCGGATCTTTAATATTCTTCTTATTACATAAAACAAAAAACTGGAAGGAAGACAGATGAAACATTTTTTACTGATGTTTTTGGCGGCAGTTATGGTACCTGCCATGGTTTCCTGTTCTAAGCAAAAAAAAGATGCATCCAAAAACGGCAAGATTTCCTCACTGCAGGATTTGCATGGTAAAAAAGCGGCATCCCTCACCGGAAGTTCTTTTCAGGAAGATGCAGAAAAGGTTGCCCCCAAGGTAAAAATCACGCCTCTTTTTTTCAACGATACTGCACTTTGCGTTCAGGCAGTACTTTCCGGTAAGGCGGATGCAGTGTTCCTTGATGAACCCATGGCGCGGTTATGGATCGCCCGGTACCCCGATAAACTCTATGCCGGCGAAGTTTATGTCAAAGATGCCTATTCTTTCGCCATCCGGAAAAACTCGCCATTGACTGCCAGGATCAGCCGCGTCATCGAGCAGCTGGAAAAATCCGGAGAACTTGCGAAATTCAAACAAAAATGGTGCACTTCAACCGACCCCAACCGGACGTTGGAAAAGTGGACTCATAAAAAAGATTTCAACGGTTCAGCCGGTGTGTTGAAATATGCTACAGACTTTACTCAGGAGCCTATGGCATTTTCTCTCAACGGACAATATGCGGGTATGGATATTGAGGTTATCACCCGTGTCGCTTATGAATTGAATATGAAGCTTGAAATCACCAGCATGAATTTCGGTTCATTGCTCGAAGCCTTGTTGTCCAAAAAAGTTGACGTCGTTGGCGGTTCCATGTCCATCACCCCGACACGGCAGGAAAAAGTCGACTTTGTAACTTCCTATTATCAGGGGGGGCAGACGATTGTCGCACGGTATCCGGAAAACTCCGCTCCGGGCGGAAAAACTGAAAAGCTGGATTTGTCCAAACCCGGTACAAGAATCGGCGTTCCGGAGGGTACCGTTGCCATGACCGTCGCGGAAAAAAAGTATCCGAAAGCAAAAATTGTCTATTTCAACTCTCTCAGCGAGGGTTATCTTGCCGTCCAATCTAAAAAGATCGATGCTTTTTTATTCGACCGCAACAGCATGGAATATGTTGCCTTATCCAATCCGAAGCATCTGGCTCTGCTGGACGAAAAAATCGCTGACGAATCCATCGTCATCGGTACGCCGAAAAAGCATGCACAGCTTTGCCGCGAAGTCAATGCCTTTATAAAACAATACCGCTCCGACGGAACTTATGATGCCATGTATAAAAGATGGTGTCAGAGCAGTAATCTCCCCGCACTTCCTGATATTCCCAAACCGGCAAAGCCCACCCGCAAACTGATCGTGGGAACTGAAGGCTTGAATCCGCCTATGAGTTTCTTTGATGCCAAAGGCAAACTTTCCGGATTCGATATTGAATTTACCCGGCGTCTTGCGCTTTATCTCAATGCAGAAATTGAACTCAAGCACATGCCCTATCCCGCCTTGCTTTCTTCTATGGAAACCGGAAAAATCGACTTGCTGATCTCCAATTTGAATGCAACGCCGGAACGCAGCGAAAAAGTGCAGTTTTCTGATTGTTATGTGGATTCCTGCATTGTGGCACTCGTCCATAGAGACAATTACCGTTCGGCAGATGTGACGATCGAAAAAGTGACCGACCTTGCCGGTAAAAAAGTCGGTGTCCGCGCCGCCGGAACCTTGCCTTTGCTGGCAGAAAAATTTGTAAAAGGTGTTAACTACGTTTACTTTTCGGAATATACCGATGCGGTACAGGCATTGCTTGTCGGGAAAATCGATGCCGTTTTGATTGACGAGCCGATCGCGACCTGCTTTGTCAATCAGAAGCCGGGACAACTCAAAATCGCTTCGATCTTTGTGGATGACGAATACGGTTTTGCCCTGCCGAAAAATTCCCCGCTGCTGGCACGGGCATCCGCTGTAGTGAAAAAGATGGAAAAAGCGGGTGATTTGGCAAAACTGAAAGCAAAATGGTGCGGTACGGATCCTGCGAAAAAAGTGCTGGAAGACTGGTCAAAGCAAATCCCCCATACCGGCAAAAACGGTGTGCTGCGCTTTTCATCGCCGACATTAGACGAACCGTTGTGCTATATTGATGACAAACAGCAAGTCGTCGGTTACGAAAAAGATGTGATCAACCGCATCGCTGCCGAATTGGATATGAAACTGGAATTCATCAGCATTGCCCCCGGTGCGAGAATGGAAATGATTTCTTCGGGCAAAGCGGATATCTCCGGCGGTTCGATGTCGATTACTCCGGAACGCAAAGAAAAGGTGGATTTTCTGCCGGCACACTACAAAGGCGGCGTGGCAATCCTGGTACCTCAATCAGTTCCCAAACAAAGTGTCAAACAGCCTTTGGGCGTTAAAGTCAAACAGATGTTCAACGAACTGAAAGACAGTTTTGACCGCACCTTTATCCGGGAGTCCCGCTGGCGCCTGGTACTGGACGGCTTGATCATTACCGTGATCATCACCCTTACGGCAGCCGTTCTCGGAACCGTTCTGGCATTTCCGTTGTGGCTTCTGCGGACGGCAAAAAACAAATTTGCCCAAGCCTGCGGAAAAATATTCATCTATGTGATGCAGGGCACGCCTATTCTGGTGTTGCTTATGGTACTTTATTATCTGATCTTTGCTTCCGTGGATATCCATGCTGTTATCGTGGCAATCATCGGTTTCTCGCTGAACTTTGCTGCATACGCAGGCGAAATGCTCCGTACCGGGATCGATGCCATTCCCAAAGGGCAGCGCGAAGCGGCTCTGGCTCTGGGCTTCAACCGTTTCCAGGCTTTCATAAAGGTCATACTGCCGCAAACATTGCGCCAAATTCTGCCGGTCTACCGCGGAGAATTCATCAACATGCTCAAAACCACCTCGATTGTCGGTTATATCGCCATTCAGGACTTGACCAAAGCAAGCGACATCATCCGCAGCCGGACCTACGAAGCGTTTTTCCCGCTGATCGCGACAGCATTGATTTACTTTGTAACCGCGTGGGTCCTCGCCGGATTTTTGGGTTGGCTGGACAATCGTCTCGACCCAGCCAAACGACGTAACAAAAAAATGGAGGCTGAAAAATGATTGAAGTCAGAAATCTGAAAAAAATCTATAACGGCAACCCCGTTCTCAAAGATGTGAATGCCGTCATTGAAAAAGGCGAAGTCATCTCCATTATCGGGCCCTCCGGAACGGGGAAAAGTACCTT
>JAZQYS010000286.1:0-2461 GCA_045633645.1 Victivallaceae bacterium
AGAAGCCCAAAACTCAAGTATGATGATTTTATTAACAAATATATCAATAAATTTTAACATCAACACAAAATAAGAAAAAGGAAGAAAAACATGAGAAACACAATTTTTTTAATGTTCCTTTTGCCTGCGGTACTTGCCGCAAGCGTCACCATCGTCGAAAACGGCAAAGCCGTGGCAGGAATCGTTTATTCCAAAGCCAATGACGACTCCAAAAGCATCCGGATTTTCCCGTCAAGCAGCGCACAGAGTGCCGCCCGTCTTGCGGATTACATCCAAAAGAGTACAGGCGCACAGTTGACTGTCGGCGAAAGTTCCTCTGCAAAAAACATCATTCAGCTTGAAATCACCCCTCCGGGAAAGATGGATACCGAAGCCTTTACCATCACCTTTCCCGGAAAAAACAAAGTTCTTTTAACTTCCGGTTCCGCAAGAGGTCTGGAATATGCCTGTTCGGAATTTCTTGAACGTTATCTTGGCGTGCGCTGGCTCTTCCCCGGTCCGCTGGGTACAGAAATTCCCAAACACAAGACAGTCAAAGTGCCGCGCAAAGAAATTTCTCAGCAGCCCTCTTTCATCCGGCGTTTTCTCGGCAGCGGTACGGCAAAGGAAAAAAATGCCGCAATCTACTATCACTGGATGGTTGACAACAAAGGATGTTTCCACGAAAAATACCACTGTTTCCATAATCTGCTGAATATCATTCCTGTCAAAAAATTCGGCAAAAGCAATCCTGAATTTTATCCGATTCTCAACGGCAAACGTTTTGTTCCCCAACCCACAGAAGGCATCTGGTGGCAGCCCTGCATGACTGCTCCCGGAATCATTGACGCGGCATTGACACAGATTCCGGCAAATGAAAAACATTGCTCCCTTGCTGTCAACGACGGCGGAAATCACTGCGAATGCGCACGCTGTCTTGCCATTGACAAAGGCAAAAATTATCTCGGACGTCCCCACCGTTCAAAAACGTATCTTGCTTTCTGTGCTGAAGTTGCAAAGAAACGTCCTAACACGCTTTTCGGTGTTTCCGCTTACGGTGATGTGGCTGAACCGCCCGAAGGAATTGCCAAACTCCCCCAAAATATCGTTCCTGAAATTACTTATGACACCATTCAACGAATCGCTCCCGACCGGGAAAAGTTCACTGAAAATCTGCTGGCACGCTGGAATAAAATCGTCTCAGGTCACATCGGCTGGTACGAGTACGCCTATGGTCAGAACTACGATCTGCCCCGCGTTTACACCCGCCATCTGGCAAAACAGCTCAAATGGATGTATGCTAACAACGTGCGTTATTTGAGCGGAGAATATTACCCCAAAGGCGACTGGCACGACTCCATCAAAATCTACGTCTGGCTCAAACTTGCCTGGAACATCAATCAGAATCCCGAAGACCTCATCAACGAGTGGTGCAATGTCGCCGTAGGTCCCGAAGCCGCCCCGTATATCAAGGCTTATTTTGACCGTCTTGAAAAATTCTGGACCTCAAAAGAAATTCAGGAAACCCCTTGGTTCAAAGCCGCATGGACCTATCTCAACTGGGGCAACTCCTCTTATCTTGACGCCATGCCCGTTGAAATGATTGAAGAGTGTGAAAAACTCTTGAGAAAAACCGTTGAACTTTCCACCAACAAAGCAAGAGCAAAATATTTCCTTGACGGATTTTTGAAGAAAAAACCGATTTATGTTGCCTGGAAAAAGAATCAGCAATTGCGCGAAGACGGCAAGAAACTGACCTTTGACAGAATCCTCTTTGACGGAAATGCCGACAAATCCGCCGCCGGATTTTCCAAGTGGCAGGAGTCTTCCAAACGCGGCAAAATGTACTGGCAGGCCAAGGGCGGCGTAAATGACTCCGGCGTTCTGGTTCAGGACCTTGAGGGCGCACGCAAACTTTCTCTCTGCTGGCTCAAAGGCATGGCTGCTGTTCCCGGAAAAATCTACAAAGTCACTGTTCAGGTAAAGACTTCAGAAATCGCCGTCGGCGCACCGGTTACAGCCACGGTAAGTTATCAGAAAAACAACCGCTGGATGCCAAGCAGCTATTCAAGTTCTGACAAATTCATCGTGACTGAGATCCAGAACGAATGGAAAACTTTTGTTCTGTACTCCCGCGCCCCGGAAGTCGCCGGATGCAACATGATCCTGATTTTAAGCTCCTCCAAGAGCAACACCGGAAAAGTTTTCTGGGACAACATCAAAATTGAAACAGCCAACTACACCGCTGCTGAACTTGACGCCTGGCAAAAAGTTAAATTTGACAAGCCTGCCGTTGCTTACAACTTCAATACCCCCCGCACCATGTGGATGAAAAGCGGCAAAAATATCTCCCGCGATGAAAAGGGCGGCAGAGGCAATACCCCGGCTCTTGCTGTCGGAAACAACTCCTCTGCATTCAACATCTTTGCTCTACCCGGAAAAGGCAAACGCAAAGTTAAAGTTTCAGGTTTCTACAAGGGCG
>JAZQYS010000287.1:0-3136 GCA_045633645.1 Victivallaceae bacterium
TTAGAAAAAAATATTCCACCAGATGATCGGTAAAATCATAGTTATAACGTTGAATAAAATCCTCCGTCAATCCCTCCGTCCAGGGGAGCGCAAGCCGCGTTTCCGTATCCCATACCGGCTGATTTATCAAAAAACCGTAACGGGGTTCATCGGTAAAAATTCCCGGAATAACTTTCCCGAACCCCGCCCCCAAACGCGCCTTGTATGATTCATGTGTCAGCTCTATAAAACGGCGCACGGACTTCTTTGACAATGTATCCAAATAAGTATATCCGTTATACCACGGACTGCATGAAATCGTATCCGTATAAAACACCAGCAGCGTTTCATCCGGAGAAATTTCAACTTTCTGTTCCGGAAAAATTCTTTTGACACGGCATGCAGTATCCTCCTTGATCACCGCTGAAAAAACCGCAGCAACCCGTTCAGGAAATTGATATTTCCCCACATCACAAGCTGAAACCTCTTCCAGAAAAATCCCCTTGGCACGGTGTTGCGGATCTTTTGTCACCTTTCCGCCGCAAGCACCCGACGGATAGCGGTCTTCATCATAAAGCCACGCCTGCATACCACATTTTTCCGCCTCATCCACCGCCGCTTCAACAGCTTCAAAAAACCGTTCAGAAAGATATGGTGTCCGCAATCCCGTCCGTGCATGGAGAAAAAATCCTCCCAGTCCGCACGATTTGAATTTTCTGATCTGCCGGCGGATTTCCTCCGGTTCAAGTTCCCCGTTCAATGCCCAGAACGGCGCACCCCGCCATATTGCAGACATTTCCCGGCACGCACCGGATACATCTTTCACTCTGTCATTTTGAAATTCATTCATAACAAAAATCCATTATCTGTCCCTTAAAACTCTTTACGCTTATAATTTACATCTTTACGTCTCTGTCTGCAAGGAAGCCCCGCCGTTTTCTTGAATTTATTTTCTTGAAGTGGTATATTATACAAATCGGAATTTTTTATTTTTTTGAAAGGTTTATAATATGAAAATTTTTAACTGGTACTTCCGTATTCCCCTTATCTACCGCAATCTCGGAGCTTTCGTTCTCGGCTGTCTTGCCGGAGTTATTATTTACAAACTCGGTGCCATCCGCGGTGAAGGTTTTGTCTCTCAAATCGCCGCCGTTCTTTCCCCTTTCGGAGCCGTTCTTGTCAACATGCTCAAGATGATTGTTATTCCCATCATCTTCTTTTCCCTCATTCACGGTGCTGCAAGTCTGCCGACCAAAACTTTCGGAAAAATGCGACTCGGCGTCTGCGCCTGGTATTTTTTCACCTCTCTCTATGCCGCCGTATTCGGCAGTGCCATCGCCCTGCTTTTCAACCCCAAACTTGCCTCCGCCAACGAACTTGCCGGAAAACTCGCCGTTCAAGTTGAATCCATGAAGTCCAACGCCTCCGGCGGCGGCAACGCTTTTGTTAAAATTATCCTCGGTCTCTTTACCAATCCCTTTCAGGCTCTCGCTGAAGGAAATTTTCTCCCCGTCATCGTCTTTGCCATCATGTTCGGTCTTGCCGCACGCATCGTCCTTGATTCCGCTCAGGATGAGCATACCAAAAAAATTATGACCGATATGCTCAATCTTTTTGAAGCTTTCCAGAAAGCCATCTTTAAAATGATTGACTGGGTCATGGCTTATTTTCCCATCGGTATTTTTGCTCTCACCGCCTGCAACTTCGCCGTTTACGGTGTCAGTCTTTTCCAGTCCTATTTTCAAGTCGCCCTCTGCGTCATCTCCGGCATCCTGCTCATGCTGCTTGTCTGTTATCCCCTCGTAACTTTCCTTATCTGCCGCGTCAACCCCTATCCCATCCTCTGGAAGTTGCGCGAACCCATCCTCACCGCCTTTGTCACCCGTTCCAGCGCCGCCGCCCTCCCCGTTTCCCTCAAAACCGCTCAGAACGATCTTAAAGTTAAAGGTGAACTTGCCAACTTTACCCTCTCCCTCGGCGCCACTGTCAATATGGACGGCGTTTGTATCCATCTCCCCGTATTTGCCGTCCTTGCTGCCAACTTATTCGGCTTCAGCATCACCCCCATGCAGTTGCTGATTATGATCCTTTGTGTCGTCTTCGCCTCCGTCGGCGCTGGCGGTGTCCCCGGCGGAAGCATCTTCCTCCTCTTCCTCGTTCTCGATTCCTTCCACTTGTCTCCCGCCCAAACCTCCACCATCATCGCCCTCGCCCTCGGCATCAATCCCCTCCTCGATATGTTCGAAACCGCCTGCAATGTCGCCGGCGACAACGTCGGCACCTTCGTCCTCTCCCACAAACTCCGCTTTTTTTCCAGGTGAAAAAAAGCTTGGCAAAAAAAGCCATGTAGCGGTCGGGGCGCTGCCCGACCGGTCCCGTCTTCGCCCCTTTCGGGGCTACGCCGTGGCAAGCAAACTGGTTGTCCCCCTGACAACCCCCGGGTGCGGCGGCTGACTCTGACGAGTCTCGCCGGCGTTACCACAGCACTACCCTGCTGCAACTCTTGCGCCCGAGCCAAACCACACTGCGGCAAAGCAAACCATCGGGGTATAACATGACTTGCCGCGGCGTAGCCCGTCAGGGCGAAGACGGGCGTCCCCATCATCATCTTATAAGTCTTATAAGTCTTATAAGTCTTATGCAAGCGTCACACCCACGCAGCACGCATACCCCGTTGCTATCAAGCAAGTCGAGCATACCCCAGTGGCAACTCTGCCCCCCAAAAAACCACGGGGTATACCGACACACCCCACGCAGCCAACGAAAAATCAAGGCAAAAAAAAGCCCCCAAGCGTTCAACGCAAAGGGGCAGAATTTTTTTTACTGATGGGAAAATCAGTTTTCCAATTTTTCAACCATCTTTTTGAGAGCCTGAAGGTCAAGTTTTCCGCTTCCCAAAACGGGGAGAGAGTCAACTTTGACAAAGTCATCGGCTTTGGGAATCCAGATGTTGGGCAGTCCGGCAGCGCGAAGACCTTCAATAATGGCAGCCGTATCAATATTTTCGATGATGTGGAAAATCACCAGACGTTCACCCTTCTGACGGTCACTGCGTCCTGCGACAGCAACTTCACGAACTTCAGAGTGGAGGAACTTAGTGATTGCATCTTCAACGCCCTCATGGGGAACCATTTCACCGCCGATTTTGCTGAAGCGG
>JAZQYS010000288.1:0-7162 GCA_045633645.1 Victivallaceae bacterium
TGCGGCTGCGCCTCCTCTGCAAAGCTCGCCGTTCACGATTATTCCCAAGATTACGCGGTTTTCCATTTTCAATTCCTTTCTGCCGTTCCCGGCTTGGTTTACAATGGCATAATATAGCCCCTTAAAACGGAATTGCAAGCCGTTTTTGAAAGAAAACATAAAAAATCCCGGATTTCTCCGGGATCGTCTAAGGATTGTCTAAGGATTGTCTATTTTTCAGTTGTCAAGTTTTACTTTACAACTCAAAGGTGTTTGTTCAAAATTGCATACAAGCCGCATCCGGCACATTTGTCTTTATCTGGGCAGTCTGAGCAACAAACCATTATGACGTGTTCTTTAAGAATGGCGTTTTGCTCCCGCAATTTGACAATCAGATCCTCCAATTCATATTGATTCACTCCGCCACCTCCTTCAGCCGCGCCACAGTTGCGGCGATGGCTTCGGATTCTTCATCATATCGCTGTCCGGTAATAGTTGAATAATAATACCTTGTTTTTTTACTCGTACAAATGTCTTCAGCAAGCACACTGTATACAAGTTTAGGAGCCAGCACCTCTGGCGATACGATGATGCGGTCAAAGAGGGTTTCAGTTTCACCGCGAAACAACTCGCAAGCGGCAATTTGAGGTCTTGTTATTTGTTTCCAAGCGCTACAACCCCATGTTTTATCATTGAAGTGTTTGCAATCAGCACAACTTTTGCTTTTCATCTTTCACATCCTTTCTTGATTATTTCTGCAAGTTCACGGCAATTCATATTTGAAACATTCAAATTTTCAAGTATTTTTTCGATCTTTTCTTCCGGCTGGCAAAAAGTGGCTGCAATAACCTTTCGCAACTCTTTTAACCTACCCCACCTATCACTCCACTGGTCGTAGTCATCAAACTTTTCTTGTGAAACAAGTATATAGGCAAAGCAGACATCCTCTTTATTCATTAATTTTATCTCCACAGGTTTTCTTACTCATTCTCTCCCTCCATAGAATCACGCTCAATTTCCAGCCGTATAAATTCATCTCTTTTCTTTTCTCCCTGTTTGTCGCACCAACGACAGCCAAAAAAGAAAAGGGTAATACTGCCAACGACCATTAAAAAAGCTACAAAATCATTCATCCTCTCCCTCGCTTTCTGCAGGAGCGTTGAGCCATGCAAGCATGCCGTCAAAACAATCTTTGTCTTTGGGTTTTTCGCATTTACTTTCAATTCCGTTGCGATAAGCGCAATGAAAGCAACTCCATTCCGTTGCAAATGTTATCAATCTTTTGTCTCCGCCCTGCCGGATTTTATCGCCGTTGGTGATGACTTTCTGCTCGAAATCTTCGCAACGGTCATCATCCAATGCAAAACAATCGTACTTTTTACAATGGGTCATTTTGAGAATATAATGCTTGCACTCTCCGCAGGTTTTATCGCTCATTGCTTTGCCTCCACCATTTTCGTGACGTCACGAAAATGCTCCATTTTCATTTTTCCACCTTTCTGCCGGTAATGGTTTTAAGCCCTTGAACTCCCAGACCAAGAAAAGCCTCGATCCAATCGACCAGACTGCTGTATTTCTCTCTGAGGTATACGCTTTCCTTTTCCAGCCCTGCGTTGGCGTCGCCCAGAGCGCAGCATTTTGCCCGCAGTTTTTCATTTTCGGCTTTCCAACGCTCGATTTCGCCGGGTGCTTCCTCCCATTGCTCGAACTCACCCACACGCTGCCAGTCCGGTTGAAATCCCCTTGACGGGCAAAGATGTGGAACAGCAAGCGTATCCTTGAGCGCGATCCTGCACTCGCAGGGGCACCCATTACACATGAACATGTATCTTTTCATTTTATTTTCCTTTCAAAACAAACACATTTAGCCACTCTTTTGGTCGGTAAAGTGCGCCCGTATGCCCGCAGGAACCGGACGCACCTGTTTGTCTCCCGGCAAAAATACCGGCAATCCCGGCATCTCATTTGCCGGTACTCCCATATCCACCGGCGCCGCGCTGGGTCTCGGTCAGCTCCTCCGCCTCGACGAACTTCACGGCCGGGATCGGCATTATTACCAGCTGCGCGATCCGGTCGCCAACTTTGTAATCGTTGCACTTTGCGCCACTTGTAAATACAGCGCTGATCTCGCCCCGGTAATCGCTATCAATCACCCCGACGCAGTTGGTCAGCCCTGTAAGGGTCTTGTAAACGCTCGACCGGGGAAATACCAGCCCGACGTATCCTTTGGGGATTTCAACCGCCAACCCGGTTCCGTATTTGTTAAGCCACCAGTTCCCCTTGATCGGTTCGACGCTGGTCGCTGTCAAATCCCAGCCCGCGCTGCCGGGCGTCGCCTGATACGGCGCTTTTGCGTCCGGGTGCAGCTTCTTGAAGCGGATCACCAGCTTGCCGTCTGTGGTCGGCTTCACCCGCTTGATAAGGCTGTTTTTCCAGTCAGAGGCGTCGAAGCCTTCGGCAATAAATGAGCTGCCTTCATAATCGTCAGTATGGCAAACCCAGCATCTATTTTCTTCGTCAAAATACGGCTCAATGGCAAAACCCCAGACTGCCCCGTCTGCGTCAACCGCCGCATATTCCGCCCACTCCGGGCAGTCAGGGCGGTCAAAGACTTCAACGGTCAGCTTTGGCAACTGACTACAACCTGTAGCCGGTTGCTTCGGGAGCGCATAGGGATGTTTGACGATTTTATCGACCAGCTTATCCTGCGTTTCTTTCATCGCTTTCTCGACGACCCCTTCGACCGGAGTCCACGGCATTTTTTCGCCTGTGTAGAGGCAACGCTCCGGAGCGGGTTTAACTCCGATCGTTTCAACGGTGCAGCCATAAATACACTGCATCTTACATTTGTACTTACTCATCTTCTTCGTTCTCCTGTTTTGTGATTATTGCATGCTCCAGCCGGTCGATTTCGTCGTCCAGCTGCTTGAACTCTCCGTCGTCGCTGTAAATAAGGAGCAGCAGCCCGACGCTTTCCCGGATGGCTTGCAGCTTTTCCTCAATCTCCCCGAAGGCGTCTCCCCAAACGCTGGCGTCCTGAATGTCCTCATCTTCGACCAGCTGCCGCAGCGTCCGCACCAGCTCGTTGTAATCATGCGCCAGATTGCGGCGCAAACCGTCAACACTTACCTGCATTTATTTGCCCTCCCCGCTGATTAAACGCTCATAGCAGCCGCAGGCGTCGGTTCCGTCGCACCCGGAGGTGTGTTCCCCCGCGTGCCATGCTTCGGCGGATGTGGCATACATGACCGTCCAGACGATTGCCGCCGCAAATGCGACGGTAGCCAGCACATTGATTAAGATGTTTTTCATTTTTTTTGCTCCTTATTTTGTGGCCGGTATCGGCCGGGTTGATTATCGCGGCATCTGCATTTTGATTGCATTTTCAAGCTCGAAGCCATCAGCTCGCCAGCTCTTGCAGCCGTTGACTTTTACGATTCCGGCAATCTTGCAGCCCTTTTCGCAGAAGGCGGCAAGTGTTCTCTGCAAGCCGCTGCTGGGATTGCTGATAGTGAAGGTTTTGATTCCGAAGCGTTGGAGGTTCTCGAAAACGTCGTCGATTTCGTTGTCCCAGATTACATCGTAAAAGTCAAGATATTTGTTTTCGCGCTTCTGGGTCGTTTCGTAAGCCCAGTAAAAGGTTCCGCTGATGTTCAGCTCCTCGATCGTTTCGTTCTTTTCTGCTTTTTCGATTTCTGCGATCTTTTTCATTTTTCATTTCCTTTCTGCCGTCGCGCGGCTTGGTTTATCAAGTTTACAGTTACCTAATATAGCCCGTTAAACGGATATTTCAAGCCGTTTTTCCGCTTTTTTTTTAAAAATTTTCAAAAAAAATAGCCGGATTGCTCCGGCGTCGGTCATTTTACCTTGTTTACGTGCTTGACAAGGTGCTTTGCGTCCTTACTTATGTAGCTTTTACCGGTGACGTCTTTGGCAACGTGTCCCAATATCTGCTGGATTATTGGGTACGGCACATCGGCAACGTGCAAGCGTGTTGCAAGCGTCCGTCTGCTGTCATGCGTGTTGTGTTCCATTCCCCATACTTTCATGCGATCGTCAAAGTGATACAGGAAAGTGTGATATTTTAATGCCGTTCCCCTGCTTGAAACAAAAAGATGCGGCCGATCCTGACCATAGAAATCTTCCAGTATCGGCACTATACGGCGGTGCAAAGGTATGATCCGGTTTTTCCCGGCTTCGGTCTTTTTGCCGCCGATCATGTAGCTGTCTGCAAGATGTACGTTTTCTTTTTGGATTTCCAGCAGTTCCCTGATCCGTGTCCCGGTGTAGATTTGCAGCAATATGATCTTTGCCACTTCGTCGCCCGCGTCTGCGTGCGTCCAGATTGTCTCTATTTCCTCCTCGCTGAAAGGCTGGTAATCTTTTTCGTTTTTCTTAACTTCCATATCAATCTGGCTGCTGTAATCCTTCTCGACCAGTTCGTGCTCGGTCGCGTATTTATAGAGTGCATTTATCAGCACTTTCATTTTGCTTTTTGTCGAGCTGGATTTCTTGCAGTTATCGAAAACATCCTGCAAATGCGGCTTTTTCAACTGGATAAAAATTTGCTGATGCAACGGCTCCAAATTCTTGTATGCCGTCCGGTAAAGTGAGATCATTGTTTCAGATAATTTGCCCTCTTTGTACTGCAAAAAGGCGTTGTACATATCGGCAAAAGTCAGCCCGTTTGCAACGGTTTCACGCTTCATTTTGTCGGTGTTTGATAGTGGCTGTGCGTTCCAATTATACAACGCTTCAAATGCCTCTTTGCGGGTTGCAAAAGTCCCGATATTTTTATATATTTGCTTCCCCTCCGGTGTCCAGCCAAGAGTTGTTCTAACTCTCCACGGTTTCCGGCGTTTTCCGCTCATTTTTGTTACGCTCCCCATTCCGTTGGCAAGTCTCATACTTTTTCAAACTCCTTTATTTTCTGTTTTTGGTATAGTTTCACAATAAAGGATATTTTCTGAAATGTAAAGAGTTTTTTGTGTATTTAGTGTGTATTACGCGTTCAAATTTACCCTATCCACACCATCATACTATCATTGACAGCGCCTTGTTTTCAAACTTTTTGACGGAGAGCCCAGTTCCTGTTAAAACTCAATAACGGCGGGGATTTTTTGCGTTTTTGTGTCTTATAAATGCCATGTACAAAAAAGTTGACAGAACTTTACAGCAAGTTTATAAAATGTGCAAAGTCTTAAATATTGCTATTTTGGGAAAACACTTTTTTCATAGTTTATACTGTTTTTATGGTAAAATCAAGGTGCCCCGGAGGGAGGTGTTTAAGGTTGAAACCGAACAGACTTTCGGTCAAGCAAGCGGCCGCCCTGATGGGTGTATCTGAGCAATTTCTCCGGATCGGATTGCAGCAAGGCAAATTTACTTTTGGCACCGCTGTAAAGACTTCAAGCCGCTGGACGTACTATATCAATACAACGCTTTTCCTGCGCTACATCGGTGCGGAAATTGACCGCCTCGCTGAATAAAAAAAAGACCGGGATTTTGTCCCGGTTTTTTTGCGTTATTTGGTGGGCCTTGCAGGGGTTGAACCTGCGACCGTTGCGTTATGAGCGCACTGCTCTGACCTCTGAGCTAAAGGCCCTTTGTTTACTTCGGCGTGTCGTTGAAATGAACAACGTATTTTGTGCCGTTTGCGACAATGGGATCAATATGCTTGTATATTGCTTCCCCGATTATTTTCGCCGTTGGCACTGTCCCGCCCTCTGGAATATCAAAAACAATGGTAAATACTTTAATCATTTCCGCTGCTCCTTTGCCTCGATCCGGAGGCCGTTCATCCACGTTTCCAGTATATCGGCCGCCCCGCTGATTTGCTCCGCGTGCGCTTGCCAGTTGTCGCTCTGCTGCTTGTATCGGCGCAGCAAGCTGGCGACCTTCCGCATTGATGTTCGGGCGTGTGCCATTTGCCGGTGGATAGCCCTGTCTGCATAATTCAGCATGTAGACGGGCCACGGCTCTTGTTTCTCACTCATTTTCTGGCGCCTCGTCCCAGTTACCGACCAGCACCGTTTTCCAGCGCTCCGGCTCTTTATACGGATGCAGCGCGCATGATCGGCATTGCGCCGGGTCTTGACCTCTGAAGGCCCAGCAATCCTTACAGTGCGCTTTTATCCGGGATATCGCCTCCGCGCGCTCCGCCTCCAGCAGCATTATCCGCTTTGCCTGCCGTTCCAGCAGGATGTTTGTTTCAGGTTCTGCCTTTCCCGCAAGCTCCGCTTTCAGCCGTTCGATCTCTTTGTCCTTTGCGGCGCAGCGGCCGCTTCCACATTTGCATTCGCTCATTTTTCAACTCTCCGTTGTGATATATCCGCCCTCTGCCGGGCCGGGAAATTCCGGCATAATTGCAGCCGGTTTTTTTAATTCTTCCATGCAGCGCATGGCCAGCAATCGCCGGAACTCCTCCGGCGCTATCCCCTCCGGAATAGCAAAGTCCCGGATGCGTATTGTTTCGGCCGGTTTTCGGTGGTACACTTCGGAAACCTCAAAACGTACCACCGACCGGCCCCGCCTGATCCCCAGCGCCGTTTTCCGGATAACGTCGGAAACGTCCAACCCGGTGTGTTTTGCCGTGTCCCGGAGTAACTGGTGCAGTTCTGGGGTAACTCTTAAATTGCTCATAGCGCGCCCCCTTTACGCGGTAATGATCGCTTTGTAGAATCGTTCCAGCTTATCATCTCCGGCCGCGTCCAGCTCTTTCTGGATCATCTCCAGAAGTATGCTCCGACGCGTCGGCGGCATACCCGGCAGGTCGCATTCCTCCAGCTCCGGCTGGCCGCTTTTGGCCCGCTTATATTCCCGGATAGCCTGCCAAACTCTGGCTTTCAACATACTGGAAAATTCCCCGTCCATAAACCGCCGCAGAGCGCTGATCGTCGCGGCGCTGATAGCGTATTTTGCCGCCATTGCCGCCTGCGTCCGTTCAGATTGCAGCCATTCCAGCACCTGCTTCCGCTGCTCTGCCGATTGATAAAGTCTTTCCATTGCCGTCGCTCCTGTTGGTGATGGTTACTTTTTCTTGATGGCTTCCACGGCCAGCTTGAGGTTGCGACGGTTCGCCTCCAGCATTTTCGGGGTGACTTTCCGGCTGGCTTTTTTGTGGCCGCAGCACGGGCATTTTTCACCCGCTGCCAGCTTGATTTTCAGCGCCTTCTTTACAGCG
>JAZQYS010000289.1:0-5225 GCA_045633645.1 Victivallaceae bacterium
ACGATCAAATATGCCCTGCCGGTCTTTCGAGATCAGCGGGGCTTTGTCTTTAAACTCAAAAATCATGGAGGTAAAAATGAGAGTCGAAAAGAAAACATTGAATGATGCCCTGCGTATTCTGGGCAAGGTGGTGTGCCAGACTTCACCGGTGGGGCTGTACCGTTCCATTTGTTTTACTGGCGATGAAGATGGCGCCATGGCGATGGCGACGGATGGCGTGGAGGTCGTGTCGGTGATGCTGGATGCGTTTGCTGAAAACGAATTCGACTTCTGTATGCCGTTCAGGGAACTCAAGGATCTTGTCAGAGCCAGCCGTTCTGAAACATTGGAACTGACCGGGAAGTTTATTGAATTCCCTGCTTGCGAAGAACCGACTGCGGAGTCATAGGCGGTTGAACTTGATTCCAATTTCTGCGAGTATCTGGCGCAGGCGGCTCCGATCATCAATCGTCAGGAGTATAGAAAGGTCCTGCAGGGAATCAATCTTTCCAGATCCGGAATCACCGTTACTGACAGCAAACAGCTGTTGAACATTCCCTGTACGCTTGATCTGAATGCTGAACTCAATATTCCGTTCCCATCCGCGCTGCTTGCGGCGAAACTTCAGACTCCGGGAGTGCTTTATACCTGGGTGAGCGAAAACACCAAACTCTTTCAGTTTGAAATCGGCACTGTGAGCTGGTACGGCAAAGCCACGGACGGCAACTTCCCGGCTTGGAAATCTGTGGTGCCAAGCGATACGGTTCTTGATTACAGCATCACATTCCACAATCCCCAAGAGGTCATCGACTGGGTGAAGATGATTCCGCAGCTCAAAGAAACCAACGGCGTGGAAATCCATATCGTTGAAGATGGTGCAAAGCTCATTTCCAGCGTTCAGCCGAGTTTTAACCTGACAACTTCAGCGGTTCACATCGGCGTTCAGCCTGAAGTCATCCTGACTCTTGATCGGGAAATCTTGCTGCGGATGCTCATGCAGGGCTACAATACGCTCCGCGCGAATTCAAAAGGTTCCATGCCCATGATGGCGATGGGTGGTGCCGGACAATACATTGCTATGCCCATTCGCACAATCAGCCGTCCCCAAACACAAAATTCCATTCAACCTGAACATAAGGAGGAAACAAAAATGGAAGAAAACAACAATGTTGTGGAGCAGCCCGTTGCTCCGGTCGCAAGTCCTCTGGATGAACTCGGTACAGCCATTGAGGAACTGAAAATCAAACTCAAAGCTATGCTGGACGAATCTGCGGTTCTCAGCCGTAAGGTCAAGGAAGTTGCTCTGCAGCAGAAGCAGAAAGAGCGTGACTTCATCCAAGCCCGTCGTGCCATTGAACGAATCAGAATGGCAATCTGAGAATTATAGCCTGAGGTGTATGTCACGTATGCCTCAGGTTGAATGATTACTTAAAGCGGGGTTCTATAAACACAAACCATAAGTATAACAGGAGGTCATGAAAGTCCCAATATGTAATTATATCCAACAATAAAACGCCTAAGAAAGCAAAATTTTTCATAAAAAATCCTTTTGTTATAAATTTTGAATTTTTATTGCTTTCTTATTCTATTTTTGTCAACCAAATTTTTTATAAAGGGAAAATCTATGTTAAAACTCAATGCATCCTATTCCAAAAAAGTTCCTGCCGATGGAGAGTACACCAGTCAGAGTTACCACGCCAGTATCGAAGTTGAGCTGCCGGACGGTTTGTCGTCCGAGCAGCTCAATGGCAAGATCCATGAAACTTTTGAAATGGTGAGAAATTCAGTTGAAGCCGAATTGCACGGAAATATCCCCATCCGGCAGGCAGGTAATGTCCCACAGAACGGCACAAATCAGCTGGCGCTGGGTAATCCCCCTGCAAGTCCCAAACAGATCAATTATCTGCTCTCACTTGCAAGTCGGCGCGGAATCACTCCGCAGCAAATCGCAGCTCAGAACAATGTCGCAAGCGTTGACCAGTTGAGCAAGAAACAATGCTCTACTCTGATCGAACAGTGGAGGACTGCCGCATGATTGAGAAACTGAAAGAAACTCCGCATTGGAGTTATTCTGCACTGCAGTGCTATCTTACCTGTCCGCTGAAATATAAGTTCAGATATATTGACAATGCGGAGCCGGAACGAACCGGCTCCTGCTTTCCGTTTGGTCGGGCGTTTCATGCAGCACTTTCTGAACGCGCCCGTATCGGTCGGGATATGTCTGTCCGTGAGGTGGTGGATGTCTTTGAAGATTTCCTAAAGGCTGAAACCTCCGTCGCTCCCAATCTGATTTACAAGCCCAATGAAAATTATGATTCATTGCTTGACACCGGTATCAAAATGCTTGAGGTCGCTTGTGAGAACTGGCAGGATGATTTTGCTGTTCAGAGCGTAGCTGAAAGTTTTTCGGTTACAGTACCTGGTCTATCCAAACCTCTCATTGGAGAATTTGACTGCGTGGTAACTGACGGTCACGACAACTGCATCGTGGACTGGAAAACATCCGGCTCAAAATGGCCTGTCGGTAAAGCAGACAAGGATCTGCAGGCGACAGCGTTTTGTTATGCATTCAAGCAGATTCACGGAGAAAAACCGCTGTTCAGATTTGATGTCATCACCAAGGCAAAGTCGCCCACGGTCAACAATTATTACACGTTACGGACGGATGATGAGCTTGACCGCTTTGTTTCTCTGGCAAATCAGATCGAAAGAAACGTCAACTGCGGCAACTTCTATCCCAATGAAACCGGTTTCAGCTGTGGTGAGTGTCCCTATGCTGACCGTTGCAAAAAGTGGAGGTAACTATGGGACTGATGATGTGCGACGGCAAATTTGTCAGCCGGGACGAGATCGCTCTTGTGCCGACGCCCTACGGAACCGACAGTTGGAAACCCGTTCCTCACATGGAAGTCATCGATGCAGTAACCGATGTGGTCAAGGCGCATAACTGGCAGATCCTTGATGAGAACTTCGGTCTGGCTCGTGAAGGGCAAAAGATGTTCGGAGTAATGCGGATCAACAAAAGCAACAGTAGCGACTGGAGCCGTTGTATTGGTCTGCGGAACAGCCACGATAAAAGTTTCGCTGTTGGACTGTCAGCCGGTATCAGCGTTATGGTCTGCAGTAATCTTGCGTTTGGAGGTTCAACGGTTATCAAACGACGTCATACCTCACGCATTGAATTGACCGAACTTGTCGATATTGCAATGGATGAGTTGGAAAACGAATTTCTGATGCTTGAAACCGTCTGCGAAGATCTCAAAGTCATCTACCTGAAAAACGATGATGAAGCACGCAGCCGTATTGTCAGAGCCGCAGAACTCGGAGCCATCAACAGCAGCGATATTCTGCCTGTGTTCAAGGAGTTCAAAGAACCCAAGCATCCGGAGTTTTCTGAACCTACACGGTATTCTCTGCTCAACGCCTTTACCGAAACGATCAAAAAGTATACGCCGTTACGAGTAGATCAGTCTTATACTGCTCTCAACCGCTGTTTCGGCTTGGATGGTCACAGACCCGCGTTGTGGTAAAAACGGAGGCACGCCAGCCTATACCCCGGTGCGGAAGTGATGCAACCGTACTGTAATCAGTCATCCCGGGAGCGTAACAACTCCCGGTCTTTAACTATCTGAAAGGAATTTTAAATTATGAGTAATGTATTGTGTCCGATTTGTCATAAGCCCGGAACTTTGGTCAACAAAGTCCGAAAAGTTACCACAGTCGCAGGAATTGGCGCAGGCGGTTATCTTGCGGTATCCGGTTCAGCCAAAGGTGCCGCCATTGGAACTGCCCTCTGTCCGGGACTTGGAACAGTTCTGGGCGGTGTTCTTGGCTGTCTGCTCGGAGCCGCCGCAGGAGGAGTTGCCGGTAACTCTGTCGGCAAGATGGTTGATGAAAACCTTGTCCGTGTGTACCAGTGTCCCAATGGTCATGAATGGAGGGCCGCATAATGGAATCGCGTTGTCCTGATTGCGGATCAGATGATGTCATTGAATGGGCCGATGGTTTTATCTGTCGTGACTGCGGATGCGAGTTTTAGCATCTGTGCGCATCCCTCCCTTGCCGGAGGGATGTTTTTTTATTCCCAGCTGCGTCATTTGCGCCGTTCCAAATGATTTTTTATGCCAGTTGACATTAACTGCAGGTCCCGCCGTCTGCGTTGCTCCTATGGCAATTAAATACCTGACCAGCCAATCGGAAAGATTGTCCTTGTTCTGCTGATTGACAGTAATAGTATCGGCGACCATATACGGTTGATCAGAGTGCCGCAGCCAGAGCCTCGGAATGATCTCGTCGGTTTCCTGTTCAAAGTGTCCTGCCCATTGACCTCTTCCGAAATAGATAAGCAGGAGTTGATTTGTACCTCTGATTCTTGCCCACATATACCACCCGATAGTCTTGTGGCGCAACAGCGTTCTTTGTACCGATTCGAGAAAAGTACTGAACCCGTCAATCTGCGGAAAATGGTAAACCCGGATACTGAACCAACCAAACTTTTCCTCAAAACGTTTTATGATCTCAAAGGATTTCTCAATTACTGGCGAATATTGATTTTGCATAGGCATACTCCTGTAATTTGTGGTTTTTGAGCGTAAATTTGATGTCGGAGTTGTTCATAAGATAGTGCAGGTGGTGGTATTGGGATAATTATTTCATCCGCTTCCGTATTGCCGCATAGTTTACGCATCCGCCCAAAGCCTGATCATTTAATTGCTTTAAACGAGAAGAAAACAATTCTCTCATTCGCTTCTCCGGATTCTTTTGTGATGCTTTCGCCAAATAGCTCGCCTGTCGGAAACTGGCATTTTCATTGCTCTCACGGGTATAATAATCGTCACGGTCAATCAGGTATCCATTAGGGTGTTTTCTGCCATATTCATCTTTGGTACAGTCATTGATCATCCCGGTATATTTACGCAGAGGATAGCCAAACTTCTTGTTAAAAATACGGTTAGCCAATTCGATGTGATAAAAACTCTTTCTGGTCATGTCGCCATTTAAAAGCAAAAGGATGTGGTAATGAACTCCTTTATTTTCGCTTTCCTCTCTGACCGCGAAATACATCGGATCGTAGCCACAGCGACGTTCCACTTGTATAAAGTATGCCATGAAACTTCTAAAAGCACTGTTGTCAGAGGTGTCAATTTCGACAGGAAGTCGCATATCGAAACGCATGGCATAAACCCGTCTGTGTCTGGTAAACATCTGATCGTATACCTGACAAATCTTGAAAAGGATATTTTCAT
>JAZQYS010000290.1:0-8866 GCA_045633645.1 Victivallaceae bacterium
TCTCCGCAATCAATCTTAAAATCAAAGAAATACTTGTTGAGGCAGGCAAAAGTATCTTCCGCAGAAACAGCTGCTTTCCACTCGTTTTGTGCCTGCATAAAAGTATTCAAATCCCTGCCGAAGTAGTTTTTGACAAACTGGGCAAAGTACTTGCCGTCAAACATATTGCTGACTGCGTGCCGTACGGCATCCAGAATGATTTTATCCAAAGTGGCAGCACCGAATCCGGGTTCAAAAACATCTTTGCGCCACATCCCCGGTTCGCCGCGCATGGACATATGGACACCGACCGCCAAATCCCGGATCAATCCGGCTCCGGCAAGGGCATTTTCCACGGTTCGCCGCTGGGTACCGTCGAGCTGATTTTTCAGCATATCCAAAGGTTCTGAAACAGATGCCATCAGATTTTTGATGGAGTGCGACATTTCAAACAGCACCTTGCGGCGTTCCGCTTCGGCAGCTTCCGCCAGTTCCACGCGGTGTTTGCTTTCTTCGGCATCGTACATCTCTTTGATCTTCCTGATATCATCAGAAAAGTTGCTGCATGTCTCTTTGATTCCGTGGTCTTTGCGGAATTTCACCACAAAGTCGTCCCAATCGCCATAAGGGGAACATACTTTAAGCAGTTCGGCAAAACGCTCAATCAGATGCTCGCGCAGATACACCGGAATGTTTTCCTCTCCGGCGATACGCTCTATTTCCGATTTCAGACGGTCAACGAGAGGAAGAATATAAGTATTCCGAGCGGTGTATTCCGGCCGCGGTTGCCGAACGTCCGGCCGCGGCGGCGGCATTTTGTAAACGTGTTTTACCTCCCAGCTATGTTCATCAAGGTAATCGCCGATCACTTCAATCGGAGCATCAAGCGCAGGGACACTGTCCGCAAACAATTTGACAAAGCAGCCAATATTTTTCAATTTGTTCTTGATCCAATTTGATGCCTTGTCATCGTAGCCAATGGCAAGGTATGATTCCCATTCGCCGCATCTTTCCAGCAGAAAGTTTTTGAAGGCTTGATCTTTTTCCGTGAAGTAGCTCTGCAAACCGCTCAAAGAGATATCGTAAGCAGCATCCTCATAAAGTTCCCACTCTTCCCGAAGGCGGTTATAGAATTCAGAAAGTTCTGTTTCCCAATCGCCTTTCAAAGCTTCCGGGAGAATGCAATTGTCCTGATCTTCTCCGGCTTTCACAGCGTCATACCAGCTGAAATAGGCACGGCACCAGGGATAATCCCGCTCCCACTCCCAACGGATGCAGGTAGGTTCACCGGTTATGCTGTCTTGAAAGAAATCTTCAAGATCATAACTTTGAAGAGCACGGTGGATCTTGAGAACCTTGCGCGGATCATCCTGCCGGATTTCAGAGAGCTGCTGCAGAAAGCAGATAAAATGATTGTGGGCATCATAATTTTTGAAATCTGTGTTGTCATGGAAATGACAGCTATTCGGCACAAGATTATTGAAAAGTTTATTCAGCGTGTAAGGCGGCTCAAGCACTGCCGGGATGTACTGCGCAGGCAAATCGGAATCGGAAACATTGCCGAAAATGCTATTCAGTAAAGAGTGCATCGTCTTCAACTCATCCATACAGTAATAACAGCACTGGCAAGGTTGAGCCATTTTGGTCTGCCAGATCTTCCAAGCTTCATTGCCGCCGGCAAGAAAATCAGCCTGATCTTTTTCAGCAAGTACCGTTCTCAACTCCGCAGGCATATTCAAACTGCAAATAAATTCCACAGCATCGGAAAAACTGATTTCGTTTTCACTCAATGCAAAAATTTCTCCGTTGGAAAAACGGTCTGCTGCCATACGGCAGAAGTCAATGACCATAAACGGCAGCGCAATTTCCGCATCAGAAAAGGGCTGATCCGGGCGTTTAAGCAGCTGCAGACAGGCTTTACTGTATTCACCCTCTCGCTGTGTATACCATGAATTGTCAAATAACAGCTTAAAATAATCCAGCCGGAAACTGAAAAGCCTTTCTGTAAATTGCTGCAGTTCAGAGCGGATAGCTTCAAAGTTCGGTTGACTATCGGACAATTCGTTCATAAATGTATCAAATATTGTGATGGTCGGCTTACCGTTTTTTTCCGGAATGTATGCCGCAGCGCATTTTTCGAGACGATCCATAGAAACAGAAAAGGAAGAAGAAGAAAACAACATAAGCAACACCTCAATGGTTGATTGTCAATACAGTTTTTTCAAATCCGCCGCGGAGTTGAAAGCCGTATCACGATTACGCCAGACATATCAGCAAATACCGTGCCAACTATTCCAACTCCGGTTGAATTTTTAACGATTTGATTCGGGCATCCAGCCGCTGATAGTTGGAAAATCCCAGTAATCTGGCGGCTTTTGATTTGTTGCCGCCGCTTTGATTTATCGCGGTTGTTATATACTGTTTCTCTATGATTTCCAGAGTGTTATCTAAACTGAAATCATCTGGAATTTCTGATATTTCAGAAACTTTCTCCGGAGTTTGCACCGTCTCAGACAGCCCCATGTCAAAAATTTTAATATTTTTTTCACAAGCCATCACCGCTCCCTGTAAAATGGCGTTGAAAAGCTCCCGAACATTGCCGTGCCAGGGATAATTCTGTATAAATATTTTTGTACTTTCACAAAAATATTTGTCATCGTATCCCGGCAGTTCACGTTTAAAATCTGAATTGATTCGCTGCAAAAGTTTTTCTGCCAACAGCAAAGCATCTCCTTTCCGCTCGCGTAACGGTGGAAGCGGCAGGGTAATGGCAGATAAACGGTAAAAAAGATCATCGCGGAACTGCTGCCGGGCAATCATTTCCGGCAAATCACGATTGGTTGCTGCAATTACACGCACATCACTGTGTTCCGGCTGTTCTGCTCCCACCGGATAAAACTCACGATATGAAAGCGTTTTTCCCGGAGGAGGCTGCAATACGCGCAACAGTTTGGCTTGCAATTCCAGAGAACATTCACCAATCTCATCCAGAAAGAGTGTTCCGCCATTCAGTCGCTTGAATGCGCCATCCCGATCTTTTACGGCTCCGGTAAACGCTCCTTTTTTATACCCGAAAAGTTCCGCTTCAAGCAAATTGGCGGGCAAGGCGGCACAGTTGATCGCCTCAAAAGGCTTGTCTTTACGCGAACCGGCTTTCCAAATGGCACGGGCAAACATCTCTTTGCCTGTCCCGCTTTCTCCGGTAATCAAAACCGGAACGCTGTGCATTGCCGCCTTCGAGGCACGCAAAACCGCTTGGCGGAGAGCAGGACTGTTGCCGACAATATCTTCAAAACCAGAGACCTGAGAAACATCCGGCAAATTTTCTATCAAGTGATCAGTTTTATTCAGCAGATCAGGAAGCAGATCCGCTGTCATATCAAACGGGATTTCCGTATATGAAACTTCATTATTATAGGTTTGAAGGAATTTGCCGGGAAACTTGGTTTTTCCCAGCAATACCCACACCGCCGCCATAGCCGGAGTACCGGGAGAAAGCAGATAATAAAGGTCGTCCTCCGGAGTGCAACTTGCTTCAATTACATTCCGGACGGCACAATAAACAGCCCGATAATCGGTTGGATTGGCAATTGGAGTGTGAATTATGGTGATGTGTCCGCCGCAATATTGCCGATATTGCTCCATGAGTTCCGGAGCTTCGTAGTTCCATAATAGGACGACCCGATCAAAGTTCTCATGCGAAACAGCGATTTTCACTGGTCCAGATGCTGCAAAATCCTGTTTTTTAATAAGAGTATAAACTTGAGATTGAACATCCGGACACTTTCCGGCAAAACCAAGCAAATCAGCGTGACCAACCCATGAGAATAAAATTTTCATGATCTACCATAATATTTTTTATATTACAACAAATTTTGTTGTAATATAATGGTCTGCCATCACGATGTCAAGAGTTTGGTATAAAATTTTTCTCAAATCCGCTGGTGTCATAAAAATCCCCGCACAGCTCTGCGGTATATCTTTAAATACCGCAGGGCGGAACGGCAGAAGCAAACACGTTTTTAATTGACGTAGGGGTTGTCAATCTGCGCTTTGTGTTTATCAAGGTAGGCGTGCATCTTTTCTGCGGCAGTCCTCAGGCGTTTTGACATCTTATTGACGGTCTCCGCCTTAACGGAAACGCCCTCATCCACCTTGTCTGAAATGGCAAAGAAATCAGCATACGCCGCTGCAAGTTCAGTCCGCAATGCCATAAATTCTTTGTCCGGATGCGGGGCGTAACGGGCGTAACGGGGGGTTTTCTTATAAACTTCAGGAGGAACCGCAATTTCCCAGGCACAGCAGAGACGGAATTCGATTTTTTCAAGAATTTCACGCACAGCGGCAACTTCAGCACGGATTTTTCCAATCGGAGATACCGCAATACGCTTTTCAAGAGCGGCATATTCCGCAAGCAGTTTTGTCACGGCCTGATACGGCGGAAGCTTTGCCAATGTATCGGGATCAATAACACGGATGTTCTGTCCTTTGACACTGTCGGCAAGCAGCAGATAACGGCGGCGTTCCGCCTGGAAACGTCCGCGCAGAGCAGGATCTGCTCCGGATAAGCTTTTGCCGCAGAAAATATAAGCGGCACTGCCGGGCTTTAAGACAAGAGTAAACTTGCGCTGAGGCAGAGTTTTGAGCGTAATCAAGTCAAGAAGTTTACCCTGCGGCAAAGTGATTTCAGCTTTTTCGGAAGCATTGACATTTTGATTGACGGCAACAAAAACCGTTCCTTCCGGTGCTTTCAGAGCAAAGAGACGAACTGCTGAACCGGAGTAAAAATTGCCTTTTGAAGTATATTCTTTGCTTGAAATACCTGCACCGGCAGGAAGTTTGACAGGTTTTGCACGCAGCAGCAGTCCTCCTGCGGACGCCATGGCTTTGGCGGCATCAACAACACCTGCCCAGGAGGGCGTGCGCTGTCCGGCTCCGCCGATCATGCTGTAACGGTACATACTGTAATTCATCATCCACGGCCAGGTGCCGCTGGGGAATCCGTGCCACGCAACGCCTTTGACACCCGCCGCAAGAGACAGATGCAGCATAAGACTCATTTCAGCTGCCGAGGGGAAAGCATAAGAACTGGTCGGACCGCCGCCGAATCCCTGAGGCATGAACCAGACCGGCGTATCTCCCGCACGCTTGACCACGCCGAGAAAATGATCGTAAACACTCCACGGATTACGTCCGGAAGAGTTCTGCCGTTTCACCGGATAAAAGTCTCCGACAAAAACAGGAACATAAGGAATAAAATCTGCGGCAACACTGTGAAGATACGGGAAAAGTGTCGTATGTTCCGGCAGATATTTTTTCAATTCTTCATTGATTCTGAGCATGACATCAATATTTTGCGGCAGCAGTTCGTCTCCGGTGAAAAAGACCGGAATACGATCTCCGTATTTCTTGATAAAACGCTGCAAATCAGGTTGAGTAACGATTTTTTTGATTGCCGGAAAACGTTTTTTCATATAGACATTCACATCCACATCACTGCGGAGAAGTGTCAGAGTGGAAAGGTAGAAAAATGCATTGTAACGGTTGAGCATTTCTCCGAGTTTATGTTCACCTTTTGCATTGAAAAACGGCACATGCATATTGCCGTAAATCAACCGGCTCGGAGCAAAACTGTTGAAGTAACTGTCAAGCTGAATACGCATCAAACGCGGTGCAATCCGGGCAAAAATCTGCGGATATGTTCCTTTGGTCAGACCGCCCATTTCAGGCTGATTGAGATTGCCGAGTCCGCCGACATGCGGAAAAACATCCCGGTAATTTGCCGGAAGAGCTGACTGTTTGGGGGCAGGCGGCAGAACAATTGGTTTAATAACTTCAAAACGCTGTTTTGCGCCTGCGGCATCAGCATAATATTCGCGTTTACCGGGAACGACGGTCAAAGCAAGATCAAAGCTCTTTTTTTCTCCGGGAGACAACTGGAATTTACGCAGATAAAACTCCATCGTTCCGCATCCGGGATAGCGGATAAAATAACTGTAAAGTCTGCTGATCTGCTGTGTATCGGCACTGCCGACCAATGACACTTCAAGATCATTGTAATACCGGGCAATCCATCCGGAACGGAAAAGATCGGCGTGATAGGAACTCATGCCGTTGAGGGATTCTTTTCCCTGACGGAAAATCGTTATCCAGTCCGGTGTGGGCCATGACCACACCCCCGGTTCGGACATGACAAAGTTCTGAACACGGCAGCCGGTTGAAATTTTCTTTTTTCCGGTATTGGTAAAGGTCAATTGAACTTTGATTCCGTTGTCCGTCAAGGTATATTTTTTATCAAGCTGCAGACCTGCGAGGACGCCGCGGTCCAGTGTGCTGCGGTAGGTCGCAGAGTCTTTATCTATTGCCACACGGGTAAAGACTTTTTCGCCGAACATACCGGGGAGGCTTTTATCCGGAACAACGGTATTGAACAATGCACCGCTTTTGCCGAAATAACGTTTTGAAGTCAACTCCGTTTTACTTTTTTTCAAAACAAAAGAATCCACCACACCGCCGATACGCGGATTGAAAGTCACGCGGAATTTTTTATTTTCAAGCATATCTCCGCGTGCAACAGAAAGTGTCGCATCATCAAAGGTAATATCCGCATCATCCCGCAGAGTTTCCAGAGCCATACGCAGTTTTTTCACACCGGTGGGAACGGTAAAGCGCAGAATCAGTTTGCTGTATTCCTTCTTCGCCGGACTGCCGAGCATTCTGTATTTTTTAAGGGATTTGCCCTTTTCATCACAGAAATAAACGCGGATAAATCCGGTGCCTTTTCCTTTGAACATCACACTTGCAGTTACAACTTCTCCCTCGGATACTGGAATAAGTTTGCGGTTACTGAGAGAATTGAAACCGTTTTTTCCGATGGTGGTAATCCGCACCGCCTGTTTTCCGCTGTGAGCGTCAGCAGAAAGAGAAATCTTTCCGCGTTTGCTGCCGCTGTTGAGCAAACCGGGCCATTCTTTGAGGATATCAACGCGGAAAGATTTTCCCGGTTTCTTTCCGGTAGCACTTTCAAATGACGGATCAGAAAGCTGATTTTCGGCAAAAACTCCGGAAAACAGCCCCAAAACTGTACACAGCAAAAAATTCTTTAATAACTTCATTTCATAAACCCTTATATTAAAAAAAGAAAAATTTTTCGTGTCATAAAAAGAATATATCACCCATTTAAGATATATTCAAGAATTGATAACATATCGTGCCGCAAAATACTCTGCCTTTTTAAAAAGCGGCGATGAGTCAGGTTACGCAAACTGCTTGAAAAAAAAGGGTTGAGGGTGTATATTTTAGCACGATTTCCCGGGCAGGGCGGTACGTCCGGTCTGCGAGGGAAAATATACGATGGTTTTCTGAAACGGAGGGGGATTTTTCCCGACGGACAAGGAGAAATAATGGAAGATACACGCATTGCCCTTATCGGCATAATAGTTGAAGATCTTTCCGCTACGGAAAAGATCAATCTCATTCTGCATGACTGTTCCGAATTTATCGTTGGACGTATGGGGATACCTTACCGCAAAAAAAATGTCAGCATCATCAGCGTCATCGTTGATGCGCCTGCCGATCAAATCAGCTCCATTTCAGGAAAACTCGGTATGATTGAAGGTGTCAATGTCAAAACAGTCTATA
This sequence comes from Victivallaceae bacterium, assembly GCA_045633645.1. Taxonomy (GTDB): domain Bacteria; phylum Verrucomicrobiota; class Lentisphaeria; order Victivallales; family Victivallaceae; genus UBA1784. The sequence continues at coordinate 7,621 of JAZQYS010000290.1, forward strand.
CAAAAGGAAAATAATTATTATGTACGATCCCAAATCCTCCAAAGCAGAAGAGTTTATCTCCGACAGCGAAATCAAAGCAACGCTTGCCTTTGCCGATGAACACAAAAATGACCGCGCCATGCTTGAAGATATCCTTGCCAAAGCGCGTGAACACAAGGGCATTTCTCACCGCGAAGCCCTGGTCCTTCTGGATTGCTCCCTCGAAGACATCAACGAAAAAATCTTCTCCCTTGCCAAAGAGATCAAACAGCGTTTTTACGGCAACAGAATCGTGATGTTCGCGCCGCTGTATTTATCCAACTACTGCGTGAACGGCTGTATCTACTGCCCCTATCACATGAAGAACAAAACCATCCCCAGAAAAAAACTTTCTCAAGAGGAAATCAAAGCTGAAGTCATCGCCCTTCAGGATATGGGACACAAACGCCTTGCCATCGAAGCCGGCGAACATCCCACCATGAATCCCCTTGAATATATCCTTGAAAGTATCAAAACCATCTACTCCATCAAGCACAAAAACGGAGAGATCCGCCGCGTCAACGTCAACATCGCCGCCACCACCGTTGAAAATTACCGCAAACTCAAAGACGCCGGTATCGGTACTTATATTCTCTTTCAGGAAACTTACAACAAAGAAAATTACGAAGAACTCCACCCCACCGGTCCCAAACACGATTACGCCTGGCATACCGAAGCCATGGACCGCGCCATGGAAGGCGGCATTGACGATGTCGGCTGCGGCGTTCTTTACGGTCTGACCACCTACCGTTATGACTTTGTCGGACAACTCATGCACGCCGAACACCTCGAAGCACGTTTCGGCGTCGGTCCCCACACCATCAGCGTACCGCGCATCCGTCCGGCGGATGATATTGACGCCTCCACGTTCTCCAACGCCATCTCTGACGATGTTTTTGAAAAACTGGTCGCTGTTCTGCGTATTGCCGTCCCCTACACCGGTATCATCGTTTCCACCCGCGAAAGTCAGAAAGCCCGCGAAAAAGTCCTCGCCGTCGGCGTTTCCCAGATTTCCGGAGGCTCCCGCACCAGCGTCGGAGGCTATACCACCGAAGAACGCTGCGATGATACCGCTCAATTCGACGTCAGCGATCAGCGTTCTCTTGATGAAGTTATCAACTGGCTGCTGAAATTGGGCTATATCCCCAGTTTCTGCACCGCCTGTTACCGCGAAGGCAGAACCGGCGACCGCTTCATGTCCCTGCTCAAATCAGGACAAATTGCCAAC
>JAZQYS010000291.1:0-4878 GCA_045633645.1 Victivallaceae bacterium
CCGATGTTGCCGAAAGTTTCTTCAGGATAAATTTCTATGCGATATTCTTCACCCGGGGACATATTTTCGGCGGGGAGTTTGCAGACCTGATAATTTCCGGTAAAATTTTTCAAGCGGTAAAAATCGGAGAGATACCGTTCTTCCATTTTGAAGATCCATTCGCCTTGAACTTTCTCAAAAATTTTAACATTGTAAAAATGTGTAAAATCTTCATGTTGAGCGGGATCAAAAATAAGATAAAGATATCCGAAATCGTACCGTATGACGGCGCGGGCATTGGGGGGGAAAACGGGAGCGTTGCGTAAATTTTTGCGTTCGGACGTATATTTAGCTTTTTCGGGGATGTAGGGAATGGGGACCTGCCAAAGATTATCGGGTTTAATTTCGCGGCGGTCTTCAACGTTGTAGCGGTGAATGTCATAGTGATCGGGATAAATTTCAATCATCATGCAGTTCAACACTTCACGTCCGAAGGGGACAATAACGCTGCACATATTGTAACATATATCTTCGGCGCAGGCATAAGCAAGACTTGAGGTATTGATGGTGGTAAATTCTCCTTGCCAGATGCAGCGTTCATCATCGAGCGGACAGTGAGTATGCCCTGAGATGGAAACAACTTGAGGATACTTGTTAAAAAGGGCTCTCAACTTTTTAGAACCGGACTTGCCGTGACTGCCGGTTACGGTATCAAAGGGGTGAAAATGTGTAACGACAAAGACGGGTTTTTGAGGATCTCTTGCGATGGATTTGCAAATTTCCTGTTCAAGCAGGGAAATTTTCTCATCTGAATAGAGGTCATCATTTTCATATAACGCCTTGTCAGAGAGGGCGATAAAGTCATATCCTCCGACAGTTTCATGAAGTGGATCGGCATGTTTCTGACCGATACGGCTGCACATTTGCTGATAGATAAAATCGGTATTTCTTTCAACATCTTTTGGTGTCCAGAAGTCGTGATTTCCGGCACAACCGACATGAACGGGGACGGGGTTGAAGTACTTTTCAATTAAAGAGTGATAGAGATCAAAAACTTCATAAATGGTTGCATCGGCAAGATCCCCTGCCATAAGCAGGACATCGGGCTGCATGGGGGCAAGAAAACTCAACGCTTTATCCAAATTGGCCATTCCCCAATCCGCGAGAGTGGGATAAGCTTGAGAATCACTGATAACGGCAACTTTCAAGGGTTTCATATATATTCCTTATTATTTGATTTTGATTTGGGAAAAGATATCATAATTTTCCGGATAATGCAAGCCGAAATGCGAAAAAACATTGACAAATCAAAAATATGTGTTATTGTAAAACACAAGTCAAGAAAATTATAATTATTACAGCGGAAGGGGATATGTCATTGAGATATAGGTCATTTGATGATTTAAAGGAAGCTTTCAGTCGACTTGAACGCGGAGAATATTGGCATTTGCGCTATTGGTCTGCGTTGGAACGCCATTTTGAAATAAAGTCCTGGAACGATTGGAATGAATTGTTATCTAATGCCAGTTGGGGGGATACAGGTCTTTTGAATTTTCTCTGTTTCTGCCTGATTATGCACAAAGCAAGAACAACTCCGGATTTGATTGACGAAGAAAAACGTAATAATTATCAAAGTTGGAATGAATTTTTTCAACAGGAATTTCTGAAAAATTTCCCTGCTGTTTGTCATTATCAGAGAATGTATGAAGCAGCAGGAAACTTCAATATCAATTTCAGAAGATATGGACAAAATCATTCTCCTGTTGCTGATATATTGAACTACTCCGGTTATATTTACCGGAAACTGTTGGATACTGCGCCGGAAGATCTGGCAACAAAATGCGATATCCCGATAGAAGAGTTAAATAAAATCCTCAGCCAAATACAACAGTTGCAACAGAGAACAGATTTGACTGTTGAATACATTGCAGAAGAATTGCGTATCTCCATTGTTGCCGCAAAGCAAATTTATCAAAAACTTGGACATAATACTAATCTTCCCCGAGTGTGTCGACAGAATGGAAAACTGGTGTATTGTTTGCCTAAAAAGATAGATTTTGGAGCTGCTGAAGAAAATATCCTTTTCCGTTTTACCATAGGTGCAGAGAAATCCCGCAGCAGATACCGTCGTGAAAAGAATAATTGTTGGCATCTTTTCAGCGGAAACGATATTGTTTCTTTGGAAAGATGTTCCGAAATATACATCAAAGGGCTTGAAAAAGAAGAAGTATTGCAGCCGTTTTACATTTTTGAGGGCGAAACAGGCACTTATCCTGTATCGAAACTTCGAACCAATACGTCCTATTTCTGTCTTAAATCCGGCACTTTTCCCAAAAAATCCCGGATCGTTGTAGAATATTCTGACGGCAGACAGGAAGGGTTTATCAATGGGCAAACATTGCAGCCTGGCAGCAAACTCTTGCTTATTGACGAAAAAAACCGGATACTCCGGGATATTGATGTTTATGACGGTAACGAAATTGACTTCGCATTTTTGTCCCAACCGGTTGATTGGGTGGCAAAAAATGATTATCCCTGTTTCAGCACCTTTCCCGAACTGGGACTCGGAGTTGATAATGCCGAGTATTATCTCAACGGAGAAAAAGTTAATGATTTTGAAACTGCAGCCAAAGATAAATATGGCAATATATCTCTTGAAGTAAAAACACAGAACTCCCGGCGAAAAAAGACCTGTCGGCTCTTGCCGCAGGATTTCAAAGTATCTGTTCGGGTTGACGGAGAAGATTTTAATTATATCTCCGACCGTTTGGAATTTTCAAAACCCGCCACTGTCGTTTTTGAATCAGAGCATTTGAAGGAAAAAAGAGTTGAATTTGCCCTGCCGCCAATGGAAACCGGGGTTGAGAGCAATTTGTTTTTGGATAATGGAGATACGGTTCCGGTAAAGTTCAACATTTCCCGAACCCCCGGCGCATATGTTTCGTTGGAGGGAATCGGGCAAATTGAAACGTCTTATATCCCACTGGAGGAAAACAGAACAGATGTTTTTGTTGATTGGGATGAATTCAGGGAATTCGGCAAACTGCATATTTCACGGGACTCCGATCAAGTTCTTGGAGTGGCTTTGTATAGGGCGAATACCTGTCTCGGCGGAGATTGTTTCAAAAAATTGGAAATTTCTTATGACGATTTGTCTGATATTATAACCAATGAAGCAGAGTTGTTGAGTGTAACGCGTCTTGAAGTCATATTTTTAAAACCCGGTCAAAACCGGAATAACGTTTATAGAACTTCTGTCAACTTCCGGGCTTCTTCATTGGAGCGTGTTCGTTCAGAAAGAACAGAAAATGGCACTCTCCGTCTGACATTTTCTTGTCCAAGACGTCTCAGACAACCATTTTTTCTGGTGTTGAAAAAAGTTGAAGATCAAACGGCGGATCCTATTGTTGTTCTTCCGGAAGAGGGAAAATTTCCGAAATTCCCGGAATATTGCCATGTTTCCGGCGTGCGCTGTCAAATAAAATTTTACTTTAGTAAAGCAAAGAATTTTGCGTCCGCTCAATTGGAGATTCCCGGCTTTTATAATGTGGGGCAGACAAATTTTCCGGCTGAAGCTTACTTGGGCTTTATCATGAAGGCAAAATACGGAGGTTTTATCCGTTGTAATCAGGGATTCTTCATTAAGACGGAATGGAAGCCTGAAAATGAGGATAAATATCTTGAAGATCTGATGTGCGGCAAAGAATTTCTGGATATCTATGGAGAAGGAAGTGCCGCTGTTCTTGAAGAGAAATTCAAATCAGATGACGAAAGAATTGAACCATTCATTGACAAGTTTCTGGAATTTTCTAAATTTTCTCAAGCCCAGGCCTTCATGGATATTTGTTTTCACCGTGCAGAATTTGACAGTTCAGGCGAACGAAGATGTGCGCCCTCCGGATACATCTTTCTTGCTGAAAAATATTGGCTCCGGAAATTGGTTGCAGGGGAATATCATGAGGAGTTGTACCTTTATTGGGATCCGGCATTGTTTTCTGAGGAAGCAATGGAAGAACTGGATTTTCCGGAAATCAACGAAGAATACAAAAGAAACTGGCCGGCTCTTTATGCGTTGCAATGCATTAAGCAGAATAGAGAATACGGAGATACAGTTTCTCCTGAAGAGATTCAAAAAGAAGTTGAAAACGTCGGGAGAAATAACCCCTTTACAGGAAATTTGATAAGTTTAAAAAATCTTGAAACGTATGCCGAATGGTTGTCAGAGTGGCGCCGGAATCGTTCTGTTTGTTATCCAAATTCCGGAAAATTTTATAATCTCAGGTCCAAACTTCAAACATTGCGTTGCTACTATCCCTTGTGTTACCGTTATGTCTTGGAAATGTCCATCGGCATAATCGAAAGCGACAGCGAAGAAACAAGGACATTTGAAAAATTACTCGATTCAATTTTTAACAGCAGGAGTCGGAAAAATGGCATTTAACTCACTTGAAACTTATGATTTTTTGAAAAAATCTTACAAGGATTTTCTTTTGGAACAGGCAACCGGTGCTTTTCCCCTTGATAATGGACCGGATATTGACCATATCAACGGAATACGTGAACAACTGCTTACCTATTGGGATTCCACCGAGCCGGATAAGGCACTTTTTGCAGAACCGCTTCTGGAAGGACTTTTTCCGTATACAACCCCGGAAGACCGTTCCTGGGATGATTTGGAAGCTCCGGCGGGGGCTGCTCCGACTGAAGAAAAACCGGTCCATCCCAAGATGCGCGCACTTGTCAAAGGAAAAAAATGGGACAATTTTTCTCCCTACAGCCATCAAAGAAAAGCCATGTGGCAAAGCGTCTGTAAAAATAACGGCTCTTACGGTAACTCTCTGATCGTTTCCAGCGGTACCGGTTCCGGTAAAACTGAATGTTTTCTGTATTCCATGCTCA
>JAZQYS010000292.1:0-14974 GCA_045633645.1 Victivallaceae bacterium
TTTTGTATTATTCAGTTACTTTATAAAATCAAAATTTTTTTCAAAATCAACTTTCCCGGAGGAGTGTATGGATCAGAAATCAATTTATTTTCCCTTTGCAGCGTATGACCGGAAAATTCATGCCCTGAAAAGCAGCTTTCATAATTATCAGATGGCAGAAGGCTGTTATGACAACCGGGGGAATGAGTGTGCAGTTCCTTACGAAACGGCAAAGCCGTATCTGAAACACGCCATTGACTGGATGTGGTATCTGTTCTGTTCTCCGGCAGAATACGGCCGCTGTGATTTTTCAACATTCAGCAATCTTGAACTCTTTTTTCTTCTGCGCGAAAGAGCAGAACTCTGCCTTGTTGTACCGTGGAAAAACATGGAACAGGAATACAGAAATGCTCTTCTTGCTTATCATCCTGAACTTGCGGAAAGCCTTTCTCAATTGCAGGCTCTTTCAGGAGATCACTGGCAGAAGATACTGCAGCTTCATCCGCAGTACATCATTTATCTGCCGGAGCAGAAACTATCCAATGACAACTGGCAGATGATTCTTGAGGAACATCCGGAATTGGCACAGTATTGTGATTTTTCTCTGCTGCAAAAAGACAACTGGAACCAATTGCTGAAAGTACAAATCGGACTTCTCCCCTTCTGCCCTGAAAATGTTCTGAACGAGTTGACAGAAAATCCGGAGAATGAATTGTTTATCATTCACCCGGAGCTCAGAAAAATATTTTGTCAAAAAAAATAATTTTTTCAGATTTTCATACTTGCAAAATCTCAATTCAAAGAGTATTTTCTACCGTTGCAGTAAAATCATACCGGCAAATAATTCCAACAGTAATAACAGGAGGGGAAATGTCTAAAAAACTTATCATCGCACTTTTATTTTGTACAGGATTCACCGTTTTTTCAAGTTATGTTGACGACGGAATATGTAAAAGTGTTCCCTATATTTCTGTAGAAGATTTTCAACTGGCAATCGCCCGGAAGTATTTTCCTGAAATCCGGCAGTATCTTCCCAAAGGTCTTTCGCGCAAAGATGCATGGACTTCTGATATCAGAGAAGCCGCACAAAAAGCAGGACTCAAACCGGAACAGATTGAACCTCTGCTTGAATTTGTGCTGAAATACAGAAAGCCCGTCAAAGCTCCGCATCCTGAACTGCTGGAGTTTGAATTGTACGCCCGCGGCAAATACGAACTGTGGCCTGATGGTGAATGTGAAAAAATGCCTCCAAGCTGGCAGAAACTGCTGGCTTTGCCGCTTGAAAAACGGCTGTATACAACCATCCCCGTTCTGCGGGCATACAACCGCTACCGCGTATACAACCCCAAAACGTATCTGACAGAGCAGGAACAAATTTTTCAGCAAATGCTCCACTGGAAAAAGCAGGGGTGCAAAGATACCCAGGGGTGTATTCTTGATTTGCTCAATGATATTGGCAGAAATCCCAAATTTTGTAATGAATGGCAACTTGCTTTTAGAATGGTTTTCAGAAAGCTGTTTGCCAATCACAGTTCCCTGGAAAATAAATCTATGTCCCCTGCCGCTCTCAAAGATCTGAAAGATGCCCAAGACCAATTTTATACAATTGAAGCTGATATACGGCATTTGATTTATATTGAATCCGTTGAAAATCTGCGGAAGCTGTGTCAGTCAAATCCTGCCATGCGTGATTTGATTGTTCTGACCGGGTTTACCAACACAATGACCACCAACGCCCGGAAAGTCGCCTGGGAGTTTTACAAAGAGAGTGTCATCAATTATCCTGTCGCAGCCACCCGCTTGCCGTGGACTGAAGGTGTCAAACTTCTGGAAAATCACCCGGAACACCGGGCATTGAGAGACACGTTAATCATCCTGAATACGACCGGACAAAAAAGAATTGATGCCATTGACAAATATATTGCGGACTATCTAAGCAAATCTGAGTTAAAAAGCGATTTTTACGGCTTGTATGACCGTCAGGACCTTGACGCATTGGCGGGAGCGGAGTTGTTCTATGCCGGAAAACCGCACGAGGCCGCAGAACGCTGGATCAATGGTTGTTATGCAGCAGATATCGCAGCAGTCGCTGAACAGGTGATGACTGTTGATGAACTTAAAAAATTCTGCGATAAACATTTCCCGACACCTGTTCTTCTGGAAGAAGGCGTTGATTTCCGCAACAATATGGAAAATGATTACAGTTTTTTGAAAAAACGCGAAGAACTTAATTTTCTTCTCCGCAATTTGCTGGCACGCAGACTTATGCGGGCGGGACGCTTTGAGGAGGCTCGGACCTACTTCACCGGAAACCATACAAAACAACGCTCGGAAAAGTTTTTTGCATTGCAGAAAATCCTCAATTCTCCGTCAATATCCAACGCTGAAAAAACGACAGCCATGCTGAATATGGCGGCACTGGTCCGTTTTGACGGCGACAGGCTTTTCGGAACTTATCTGGAACCGGACAATCTGATCTGCCGGAACCGCTATGCCTACACCTGGGGAAAAAAGCAGAAATCTGTCAAACTCAACAAAGAAAAACTGCCCCGTTACAGTTACCGTTACAGAGCCGCCAAACTTTATGAAAAGGCGGCAGATATGACCTCTGACCGCAAAATAAAAGCCCTGGCATTGTGGACAGCTGGTTCAATTTTGAAAAATCTCTCTCCCCGCACAGCGGATTACTATTTTAAAAGATTGTATGCCGTCGCCCCTGAAATGACTGAAAAGAACTGGTTCCTGCCCCGTAAAAAAGCCTCTCTTGAACAGCAGGCTTTTTATCAGCGCAGACTTTTCCTCAATGGAAAACTTGACAATTACATGCCAGCAGAACCAGTCGTTATTCCGGTAAAACTTTCTGTTGATAAAAACGATACAATGGCACTGCGGAAATTCGGTCTTACCACAATTCCCTCTGAAAAATATTACATCAACCATTGGAACGCGGCACAGGGAGAATACGCCCTCAGAATCGCCGGAGACAAAGGAGATATCATCGCTGATATAACCAATGCTTTATTGAACTGCGAATTTGAGAATTACGAAGCCTCTCTCTGGTATTTGCGCCGTGCCGGAAAGAAAGCTCCGGAATCCGGACTTGTCAAATTTGAAACAGGACGCATTTACATTCTTCTCGGACACTGGGCAGAGGGAACAAAACTCATCAAAGCAGTTGCCGACACAGATAAGGACAAAATGGCGCAGGGCAATGCGGCATTGTTTCTGGCAAAAGTATATTACCAGGTGCTGAAAGATCCGCAAAAAGGCAAATATTATCTTGACCTCGCCCGTTCAACGGGACTGCCTCAGGCTCTCAATTTAAAAATTGAAACAAAAGAAAAATAAACAAAATGTCCGTTCTGTAATGAAATAAGGTTCCGGAGAAAAATATGAAAAAATGGTTTGATCGTCTGTTTATCGGAAAATTGAGCATTCAACTTATTGCTGTTTTTCTGGTCATTTGCGTTATTTCTGTTTTTTCAGGAATACTCTTGAATGTATCATCAGACCATACGGCATTCAGCGATAATTTTTTTATCCAGTCACTTAAGGGATTTTTTCAACTGGTCGACAATGGGGAAGCGAAAGAAACGCTCAATTCTTTTGATGATATCAGAAAAAAAACCCCGGAACAGGCAATCTATATTCCTCTGATGATTCTTGTTTCTCTTTTCGTATGGATGATCGGAACAGTTCTTTTCAGTTTTATCACAGCCGCTTTTGCCAATGCCTTTGACAACCGGAACCGCCTGATAGCCATGGGAGCAGTCCGTTATAAATTCTCAGGCAGACACGGCATTGTCATCGGATGGAATTTTACAGCAATAGCATTGGTCAAAAATCTGCTGCTCCAACATAACGCAAAGGAAATCGTTATCCTTTCAGCTCTTCCCCCGGAACAAATCCGCAATGAACTCCGGCAGAATTTTTCCAGGCAGGAGTTGAAAAATATTTATGTTTATCAGGGAGATTGTTTTTCACAGACGGACATTGATTCCCTCTGCGCCTGGAATGCCGGAACCATCTTTATCACCGGACACGGGAAAACAGGATTGGATTGCAACAACAACGGTCAAATCTATGCTCTGGTGGAAAAATCCATTGATGAAAAAATAGGACATTGGTCTGATTATCAAAGATTCACAACTCATTTTCCGGTAAAACACCCATTCATTTTCAAATGTATTTCATATAAATTGAACAACAAAATTCTGCTTGCTTTCACAGCGGTAAGAAGTTTAGTAAAACCGTATTTTTTTCAGGAGTCATTTCTTGAACTTTTTTTCAGATACGGCAAAAAAATATATTATCCCCGCACTCCGGTCAAAATCTTTCCGGATATCCCCGATACACTCTCATTTCCCGGTTTATTCAATCCTCAAAATACCGGACATATCGTTACATATCCATACAATTACTGCAGCGCATCATTCAGGGAGCTGTATTGCAGTCTGCCGCAAATTGAAAAGAAAAACGCTTTTTTCCAATATACACCTCTTGCGTTCCGACGCAAAGCAGAGAACAACGTGCATCTCCTGATTTCATGCTTCAACGATATGGCACAAACGGTTATTTCAGAGTCCCTGCGGATCATTCCTGAAAATACCAAATGTAAAATCACAGTCTTTTTGTCCGATGAGGAAGAGGTCAGGTCTTTTGAAGAATTTGTACAATATTACAAAAACGCAGAATTCAACCTCATCCGGTACGGTATATGTCATCCTGAGGCGGAAAATGCTCTAACACAGGCTATTCAGGATGATAATACCAGCACAACTCTTTTTATCACGGGGCAGAAAAACAATGATGTTTTACAAACATTTTCTTCGCTGACTGAAAAAATCCGCTACTGGAATATACGTGTTGTACTTGAGCAGAGAGCCATGTCAAAAATGGTCCTTCCGCTTGACAGAATCCGTGAAAAGGGCATTCCTCCTGTTAATTATCTGGGGTTGTTTGACAGTTTTTGCACAACTTTGGATCAGCAAATGGAAACAATCAAAAAATGCTTTATCCTGCAAAACAAATTTTATGAAAACGAAGTTCCCGACAGGATCTTTCTTGACCGCAGATATCACGAAAAACGCAAAAGCGCAGAAACCTTTGCCCTTTCAATTCCGGAGAAACTTTATCAGTGTAATTACAACGTCCGGAATACTGACCTCTTGAGATATATTCCGGAAAACATTCATATCCCGACGGGAACTTTTAAAAACATCACAGGGATACTTCCTTCCCCTGAAAATATTGAACTTGATTCCCTGAAAAAAAATATAATTTTTCAGAACGGAATCATGGAAAAACTCCGGAACTGCGGCGCAATATGCGGATTTATTGAAGATAAACTCAGCAGAGAAATTATGGCGATTGCCTGTTCTCTGGCTGTTCCGGTCATCGGTCTTTCCAAACAAAGCAGAGAGGAACTGCTTGAAAATACAGAGTACCGGAGTCTTTTACATAACTTACAGTACTTTTTTAAAGTTGATCAGAAATGCGCTGAAGAAACATTGATTATAAATCATTGCGACCGGCTTTTATCCGCCAATAACATCAACTTTGATAAATTTATCGCAGATTATTTCAACGCAGATAACAAAGAATTTGTTTCCCATCCGGAATTGGATGAGATCATTCCTGCCGGAAAAGCAAAAAAAGTGTGTTTTATTCTCCGGGAAAAGTTTTTCAGCAACTCCGGATCCCGTTACGATGATTGGCTGGAATCATTTCCGTTATGCGAAGCCGGAGAAAGTAAAAATGAACCGGAACCGTTTAAAAATGAACGGGATTATCAAAACTATGCCTGCGCACGGATCGGACACATGTTTGCCGTATGCGAAAAATATAAAGAGGCTCTGGTGTACTACGGAAAAACAGATCCGGAACGGTGCAATTCTGTTGAAAAAGCAATTCTGATACTTTGGCTGCTTCAATGTGAAAATCTCTCAGGAGAAAACAGCTCGAATATAAAAAATGCCGTCGATGAAATGTTTGAAAAATTCACCTTTCCCGGCGAAAATCCGGATAAAAAAGCAATATGCAACAGTGCCATCAGAATACTCAGAAAATATGAGTCAACTGCCTTGTTCCGGGAGTTTCTGCTGCAATTATATGAAGCAAAAGCTCATCTGTATTTTAACTTGAGCAACTCTCTCAGCTTCATAAAAACGGCATTGAAATCTCACAAAAAAGTGTTGAGCGAAAGAGTGAAAAAATATGGATTACATCATAAAAAAACCTCAAAATCACACCTGAATATTGCTCAATGTTACATCAAGTTAAAGAGATATTCTTATGCGCAGACAATTCTTGAATACGCCCTAAAATTCCGCAGCAGAATGTTTGGACAGGACTCTTTGGAAGTTGCTTACGCTGAATATTTTCTTGCTCAAACACTCATGTTGACAGAAAAGTATGAAGATGCTGAAAAATTTGCCTCAGCGGCTCTGAAAATCAGCGAAAATTGTCTGGGAAAAGATCACGCTAAAACCAAACTTGCAAGAAAATTGTATGACGACATCAAGAGTAAAAGCGAAAGCAAAAAATCAGTCTGAATGTAAAAAACGTTGGGAAGTATTTGCAAATCAAATTTTTCATGCTATATTAATTCCGTCAGGGGGGGGGAGGAAATTGAATCCTCAACCCGTTATAAAACAACGTTTTCATAAAATAAAGGGAAACTGCTATGATGACTCCGATGATTACCATCCGTCCTGCAACTGACGTTCAGTCTTGCGAAGGCGGCTGCAAATGCGATGACCGCTGAGCATTTATTCTCCTGCACAAGCCTCTGGAAATATTGACCGGAGGCTTTTATTTTCATTTTTTCCGGTATTAAAATGCTGTCAGAAAATATTTCTCCTGCAAATTTTGATTTTTATCCTTTTACATATCTTGGCAAAATAAGCAACAGGAAGCATCCTGTATACCGTTTTATTGTCATGGCATCAGACCGGAATTCTGATGAAACAGTAGAGTATATCGTTGACTACACCTTATTTCAACCGCACTTTTACAATGTATCACTTTATCCGCGGCAATGGGAAGGTAGACCGGAACGTTTTCAGAATTTTCTCAGCAGGGAAACAGAAAGCAGGATTGATTTCAAATTATTGATCCGCAGTTGTTTTTGTATTTTTTCAAAGAAACTTGCAGCAGAAGATCCTCTGGCAATAACAGGAATACGCGGCGAGTATACCAGAGCGGAATACCGCCAAAAGAAAAATCACGGATTTTCACGCAAAACCCGGGTTTACCGTTATGTTCTCAAAAGCATCGTTGACGGAGAAAATTGCCTTTTACATGAATTTCCTGAAAGTAATCTTCTTATTTTATCCGTCAAAGGGAGCAATTTGGATTACAATTGGGCTCTCAAAGAATTTTCCGCCTACAGCGATTCCTGTGAAGAAGAGCAAACCGCAGCGGTTTCAGACCGGCAGATCGTACCGGATATTTTTGCAATTCCCCTGGGGGAGCGTTACGGATACGCTGCCGATGCTCTTCAACTTATCTATGCGCCGTTGACGGGAGCAAGTACCATAACCACAGATTTTGAACTTGAACAGAATAAAGAAGAAACAGAAAAACAATTTGCGGCATTTCAGACAGACGATCTGCCGCAGAAATTGCCTGAAACTCCGGATGAATATTTTTCCTGTATAGTTATTCCCACATCAAGCTGCAACTTTTCCTGCTCTTACTGTTATGCTTCCCGTGGACATAACAACACTTATTTGAGTGAAGAAAATCTGCTGACTGCATTGAAATTTCTGACACGTTCCCCGAAAAAAAAATACACTCTTCTCTTCAGCGGCGGCGGAGAACCGTTGTTATGCAAAGAACTGATCAGCAAAGCAGCCGGATTTTTAAAAACGCACAGTTCCGGTGCGCAAGTTGATATAACAGTCAATACCAACGGTTCGCTGATTGACAGAGAAACAGCGTGTTATTTCCGGGAAAACGGGATTCATCCTGCCGTTTCATTTGAAGTACTGGAAGAATTGCAGAACCGTCACCGCAGTCATTACCATACAGTTGAAGATAATATAAAGCTGCTGATTTCAGAAAATGTCATTCCGTCAATTATTTCGACCCTGACACCGGAAAGTGTCAGTTTTCTTCCTCAGATGGCCGACAGATTGCGGACGGAATTTCCGCAGATAAAATACTGGACAGCAGAAATGGCAACTTTACCGGACTTATCTTGCGCGGAAATGGAAAATTTCCATACCCGGTGGCTGGATGGCTACTTTGAGGCATTAAAGATTTTTTCAGGCGGCTCCCGGAAAATAAATTGTGCTTTTGAACAGATGATGCAATATCCGCGTTACCGCCGCTGCCGCGGCAAACTGGTTTTGACTCCCTCGGGAAAAATAACCGTCTGTCCTCTGACGACTTCTCCGGGAGATCCGTTGTGGAATCACGAACAATACGGCGGCATTGAAAAAAATTCTCTGAATATCGATCAAAAAAAATTTTCCGATCTGATCAACGATGTGAATTTGGAAAAATCCCCCTGCCGAACCTGTTTTCTCAAATGGAATTGTGCCGGAGGCTGTCACAATCAAAACCGGCTTTTCACGCCGGAAATCAGAAAACTGTACTGCCGGACCGCCAGAGAGTTCGGAATCCGTTACATATTGGAACAGACAGAACAGTTTTTACAAAAAACATATTCAAAAACACTGAGTGAACATATCCGTCAACTTATTGAATCCCGGGGAGAACAGCATTTATGACAAAATATCCTTATCCGGAAATAGTTGAACTGCCGGTCGGACGCAAATTCGGCAAAGATGACAATGCCGTTTTCATTGCCTATGCCCCCCTGACCGGCAATGCCCGTCTGATGACATCCGATCTGACAGAAGAACTGCACAAGGCCATCAATAATGATCCTGATACAAGCAAAGAAATGCGCAGGGCGGTTGCCGATTTGCAGAAAACACCGGAAAATTTTCCGGCGCCTCAAAGCTGTAAAACGCCGGATGAATTACGCAATCTTGTCATCATCCCGAATTTCACCTGTAATTTTCATTGCAGTTACTGCTACGCTGCCGAAGGAAAAGAAAAAAAATATCTGCCGGAAAGTCAACTGCTCTCTGCGTTGGACAGCTTTATAACCCCCGGGCGCAGCGGCGGCAGAAAACTCCGCTTGACTTTTCTCGGCGGCGGCGAACCGCTGCTGGCAAAGGATTTGATAAAAAAAGCATGTGAATATGCCGCTGCAAAATCATTGAAATACGATATCCCCATCGGTTTTTCGCTGGTGACAAACGGTTCTCTCATCACGCAGGATATTGCAGAAATGATAAAAAAATACCGCATACAGACTTCTGTTTCGTTTGAAATACTTGAAGATGTGCAGAATATGCAGCGTGAGCAGTATAAAAATGTTGTCAAAGGAATCCGGACATTACTTTCTGCCGGAGTCGTTCCCGGCTTCCGGTCTGTCATCACCGATTTGAATATAAGGCGTCAGACGGAAATGGTCCGCTGTGCGGCCGCAGAATTTCCTGAAATCAGAGATTTGAGTTTTGAGATTGCAACGATGCCGGAAAAATATCCGGATTACGAATCAATGCAAAAACTGTTGACACTTTTCTGTGAAAATTTCCGCACCGCCCGGAATGAAGCCCGAAAGCAGGATATAAAACTGTCAAATTCTCTCTTTGATTGCGTAAAATCTCTTCAGGAACGCTTTTGCCCCGGAGAATTTGTATTAACTCCTGACGGCAATATCACCTGCTGCCACAGAATCACACATCACGTAGAAAAGGACTTTGAAGAATACTGTTTCGGTTCAATTAAAGAAAACGGTATTCTGACACTTGATGCAGAAAAAGGTCAGTATCTTCTTTCCCGGGGCGCAGGAGTTTATCCGGTATGCGGAGATTGTCCCGCCCGCCGGCATTGTGCCGGATTCTGTTTGATCAAACGCCGGAGTTATACGCCTGAGGCAATGTCGGCAATATGTGCAGCAATCCGTCAGCTTTTGACAGATCATTTATTTGACAGCATTGTAACAACAACCCGGGAGATGGGCATAGATGTTTTTGAATTTTTCGGAAAATAACAATCCTCAGCAATTTTTCAGTCTTCCCTTTGAAAACGGACTGCAAATTTCATGTTTGCCTTTTGAAAAACGCTGTTATCTTCATTTGCCCGGTTCTCTGCCTGAAATAAATGTCAAAACAACTTCAGATCCTGAATCGTTATATTCCCGGCTGCAGAACTTGTCTGTTCTGCCCAATAACCGCTGTAATTTCCGCTGCAGTTATTGTTATGCCGCCGCGTCAAAGGATAATAAAGAACTGGATAAAGAACAGCTTTTTCAGGCAATCACGACATTTTTTTCTCTTCCGGAACGCAAGAATCTCTCAGTAAGTTTTCTCGGCGGCGGTGAACCGCTTCTTTCTCAGGATACTGTTCTGCCGGCAATAGATTTCATCAGAAAAATTGCGCCGGATATTCCGGTAAACATTGTTACAAACGGTTCTGTTTTAAATGGAAATTTGAAAAATTTTCTTCTCAGGCAAAATGTTTCAGTAACTGTATCCTTTGAAGTTCTGCCGGATATTCAGGAATGTCAGCGCGGCAGTCACGCGCTCGTTTCCCGCAATATCAAAGAATTGCTTTCTTCAGGAATAAAAGTCAAAATCCGAACCATACTTACGGATAAAAATGTTCACCGTATCAGAGAAATGGCTTCAATGGTGCAGAACGAATACGCAGAAATCACCAAATGGCTGATTGAACCGGTCAGCGCCTGGAGTTATTTTGAATCCCCTGAAACGGCAATGGATTTCTGGAATGCCTACATAGAAGCAATCGAAGAATTATCCGCGTTACCGGAAATGGAAAATATTTCCTGGAACAGCTTATTCAAACGTTTTTTCAGCAGTTGTTCAGGCATTTACTGTGACGGAGAATTTGTGGTTATGCCGTCCGGAGATATCGGTCTGTGCCACCGTGTAAGTTCTCCGGAAAATCCCTCATGGCAGCGTTGGTTATGGGGTAAGTTCGACGGCAGACAGTATCAGTTGTTTCCGGACAGGGCAGAAGCCTTTTATAAAGTTCCGTCACGCATAAAAGAACGCTGCGGCCGGTGTCCCGCCTTTGCCTGCTGCGGCGGCAACTGCCGTATGCTGTCAGAAGAGGCAACTGATGAATACATTGATCTTTACTGCAAATTTATCAGAAAGTGTTTTTTTAAATACCTGCAGGAATTGTGCCGCAAAACTTTGAAAAATACTTCCCTGCCGCCTTGCGGTTATCTTGAAGTCAGGTTTTAAACCGCAAATTCCTGTCTTGAACGCATGACGCGGATATAGTCTTGGAGAAAACGTTCTTCCTCACGGCGCATAAAGGCGGCAAAATTCTGAACGTCCGAACCCGCCGGCGGAAGAGCTGAATAGGCAAATGACCACCAGATACACTCTTTTTCAGGACAATATTGCTGCGCAATGCCGACAGGACCGAGATTATCCTGTATCAAGTTTTCTTCCAGCGGCGGATAAATCAGACCGCACCGGCGGGAACCGGTGATGAAAACATAAGAAAGCAGCTGAAAAAGATCTTCACGTCCGTCATACGCTCTCTTGTATTTGGTATCAAGAACGATTTTATCTTCTTGGGAGTAAAAATCAGGATATATCTGCGACATTCCCGCTTTTGCGCCCTTGAAAATATCAATACTGCCCCTTCTGCCGTATTGAGCATGCAGAAAGCCCTCTTTTTCCAACAGAGAAGCAATATACATTTCCCAGAGCCAGGCACCGTCAAATACAACGCCGGAAACTTCTTCAAAAGATTCATTGTAAATACTCAAAGAATCTCCCTCAAGCAGCATTTTTGCCAGAACCCGCAATTCCTCAAAGTAAGCGGCAAAATACGGGTGACGGATATGGTTGCGGCAGGCAGGATGGCGCAGCAGATCACGGACTTTGCCCGAACTCCATGCTGACGTGGCACTTTTCAACTCCGTCAGAAAATCACGGGTGTCCGGATCAAAGTCAAGCAGCGCAGGGTACTTGCGGCGGATAAGTTCCACGGCACTGCGGAGCAGATGATTGATCGGATTGTCAAAGGTGATTGCACGGTAACTGTAAGCAATTTTATCCCCCAGCGGATAATTCTGCCGCAGATGTCTTGAAAGATCAAGACGTCCCCTGAAATTAAGGTCGTTTTCGGCAAAAGTGCGGTACTCTTTGTAAAGTCCTGCCGGAACGGCTTCTTTTAATTTGCGGCAGAACATGATGGCAAGCAGAATTTCCCAGATATGATTGCTTCCTGCGGAAACAAGTTCCATGAAATCAACCTGAAAGACTTTACTTAACATGTAATTCAAAAACAACTGGCGGTCATCACGGTCAAAACGGGAGTGAATTTCAACCTGAACAGCACAGTCTTTTTCAGGATGGCGGAACTTCAATACGCCCATTAAATTTGACGTTTCAAGTGCAAAGGACTCCGGGTGATTCCGATTAGGGGAAAAATCAATATTGCAAAGTTTGAAAAATGCCTGATCTCCGGTATCATTTGCGGTTTCTCCCAGCGTCAACAGAGACCCGTTGCTGCTCTGCCGCAGCTGCGAAAGAGTTTGGTTATTGAATTTTGCCAATATCTGCCAGACGTCTTCAGAAACTTTATCAATGACAGATTCACCGAAATCAGGATTTTGCGGCGCAAAATAGCGGTCCGTTCCCTCCGCGCGGCGGAAAGAGCGTGCAAAACTGCCGAAACGGTTATCTCGCAGACGAATCATTGCCAACTCCCGTTCCAGGCTGAATCAAAGACGTTTTTAAGGCACGTTAAAATGGCGTGACGGTCACGGTGTCCGCGCAGATATTCATTGAGAATGATATGCAGGTGGTTGTCCCACAGCATTTCCTGCGGCAGTTCTTCATCAGCATACTTGGCAAAGTGGACAAAATAGGCTCCGCCGAGCGCGTACTCGTCCCCCAGATCAAGATGGTATCGGTTATCAAGAAGTTCATTTTTTGAACCAATATATTTATTAAGTTCCGCCATCACGTTTTTAAGTTTTGCCTTGTTTTCATCTGAAATCTTTGTGTTTTCTTCAATGATACAGACGGAGTCTTCTGCTTTTACTTCAAGAAAACTGAAACGACGGCGCAGGGCAAAATCCATGCTTTCAACGCTGCGATCAATGTCGTTCATGGTGGCGATGATATAAAGATTATCAGGCAGAACAAAAGAACTTCTGTCAGGAAGAATGATTCCCGTTTCATTTTTGGGGTAACGGTAATCTTCTTCAAGCAGAGAAAACACCTCTCCGAAAACTCTTGACAGATCGGCACGGTTGATTTCATCAATTAAAAAGATATAAGGCTTGCAGTTTTCGCCGTCTGTTTCGCGAACCTTTTTTGCTCTATCGGCAAAGGCTTTGAAGAGACCGTCTTTCCACTTGAAAGTCACTTTTCCGTTCACAACTTCAGGTTTCAAGCCGATGATGAAATCGGAGTAATCATATCCCGGATGAAACTGCACCTGACAGAAATTTTCTGAAAAAGAACCGCTTGTTTCAGAAATCCACTTTTTGGCAAGTTGTTTTGCCGTAAAGGTTTTTCCGGTTCCCGGCGCACCGGTTAAAATCAATTGTTTTGAGCTTTCAAGCAGAGAACGTTTTTCTGCAATCATCGAATCCTGATCTAATTCTGAAAAGAAAGGTTTTACTCTGCAGTCCACAGCCTCAACAAGTCCCCTCATTGCCTGTTCCAACTCATTTCTGACTTCAGCAAAATTCCGTCCTCTGCCGGTATTAAAATCAAGAACAGAAACTCCCTCTCCATATCTTACAGCACAACCGGGTCTATACCAGGGAAGTATCTCAACACCTTGACAATCATTCAAGGCTTTTTTTAATTCCTGAAGAAAATGGCTGCCTTTTGCTTTAGCCTTAGGCTCAACATGATATTCTGTAAATATCTTATAAGCTACATCTTGACGTTGACCGCCACATACAATTTCATAATGAAGATCAACACCTTCAACACTTGACTTCCCGTACTGCAAGAAATGTTCTTTGCCGCCGCAGCTGGTTGGAAAAACGGCAAATTCCTTTTTCCAGATGCCCTGCAAATAATAGTGAGGAGCTTCACTCCAATAGCCCGGTTCTTCTTTTATTTCCAAACCTTTACTTTTTTCATAACTGAAAGTCAAATCAGGACGGATGAAATACAACAAATTTTTGACAGCGTTGATTCCCAGTCCATTCGGGATCGAGTCGATTTGTGTATCAATAATGCCCTTGATCAGCGCATTTATCTTGTCCGGATCACATTGTTCCTGCAGCAAAAGTTTAAACAACTCCCAACATTTGTCTGAAACAACTGACACATCGGCAATATTCTGGAGCCACATTTCAACAGACCTGTCACACCGGCAGTCCCGGGGACTGTACAAGCCTTCTGCAATCTCAGAAGCCTGAGAAGCATTTCCCGTCAGAAGACTCACAATTTCACTCAATCTTTTTTCAGTATATTGTCCGTACTGAGAAAAAATAAAACTCCAGAATGTAAACGGAGATATTTCAATTTCACGGTGTTCATCAAGAATACGGTATAACTCAGCAAAGGGGATTTTGTCTCCCCGCTTCAAATTAACGCCATTAACTTGCTTTATACTGCTCCAGGATGTTTCCCTCAAGTCATTTTCCAGAAACAACTTCAATACTTCAAGCAATTTGTCTGATGTATTGTATGTGTCAAATATCTTTTGATCGACTGCAGTCAAAAAATGAAACCAAGCGGGTTTTTCAATCATTTTCATTACCTCAGCAGCAGGCAGATTCAAAAATGTTTTTAAGACTCTTTAAAATGGCATGACGGTCACGGTGTCCGCGCAGATATTCATTGAGGATGACGGCAATATGATTGCTCCAAACTTTGTTCCAACTGTCAGACTGAGTCTGATATTTGGCAAAGTGGACAAAATATGCACCGCCGAGCGCGTACTCGTCCCCCAGATCAAG
>JAZQYS010000293.1:0-3767 GCA_045633645.1 Victivallaceae bacterium
ATCAAAGTTCCACATGACTTTGGCAAAAACGTAAGCATTCATAAAGCCGAAAATCCAACGGTCGGTGCCGGATTCAAGGAAACTTCCGTAAATATAATTTTTCTGAGCCTTGTAAAACTCGCCGACAGCGCGGGGGGTGAAGTTGGGTACGGCGGCAATTTTTGCGCAGGCTTTTGTGGTATAGGTCCAGGAGTTGATTTTTTGATTCATCCTCTTTGCCCAGGATTGGATACGCAAGTTTGCCTTTGCATTGGCTTCTTTATTGCGGACAGCCCAGGGACCGCGCAGGGCTACACCCATGACAACGTTGTCGGGCATTTTGATTTTGTCACTGGGCATGGCGGAAAAAGCTCCGTAACTGTTGCAGACAACGATACCGGGAACTTTCGCCTCTTTCAGACGGTTGGCAAGGCGGATTCTGAAATCCCAGATATGGTCGCTCATGGCCTGTTTTCCCTGCTGCTGGATTTTTTTGCAGGGAGGACACTGACACCAGTATAATCCGTCATTGGGCGCAGGATTGACCGATTGAGTCGTCCAGCGTTGAGACCACTTTGAAATGCCTCTTGAAGATGCCGGTTGACCGGTGAGTGCCGCAACGGAATCTTTGAATATCACATCAAGCAGACCCTCTGAACTGAAACAAAGATGTCCTTTGATTTGAAATCCGGTGGTGTTGTAAGTTCCGTCATGACGTTTGCCGTCGGTGGTCAGAGCGAAAAATTCCGGGTTGGTTTTTGCGAAACGTTTGGCAAGCTCAAGATCGTTTAAGCCGTGACTGGAACCGATGGTTTTAAGTGTGCTGAGCCGCCAGAATGCCGGAACTCTGTTTTTTCTTGAAAGTCCCGGATAATAATATTTTGAACAGTCCAGTGTACCGTAGGGCGAACTGTAAACGACACGGTACTGGGTGTCGGGACGTTCAGTAATATCAATATCCGGCAGCTGCCAGTTCTTTTTTTGTGGAACGATAATGCCGATGTCTCCGGGAAAGTAGTAGCGTACTCCGGCAAAACGTTCCAGAAAGTCATAGACACCGTAAAGGGTTCCGCATTGGTAAGCGTATTTTTTGCCGCCGTCAAGTCCGGTGATGAAAATACGGTTTTTATCGGTTTTGATGAAATAACCATCCCGGTCAAGTTTTTCCGGATTCAGACCGATTTGTTTTGCTTCTTTGCATACACCAAGATAAAAGGCGGGGACTTTTCCCGACGCTTTGGCAACGGTTTTGATTTTTTTTCCGGTGATTTGCGTCAGGCGCAAGAGCAGTTCTTCTGCGGCGTTTTCTGTTGCTTTGTCAGCGGGTTTGACAACTTCAAAAGAGACTTTGCCATCCTTGCACAGCGTAAGACGCGGTTGTTTGCCGATATTGATGATGCGCGGAGAATCCGCATAAGGTTTGAAACGGGGAACGGGAATTGCCGCAGCCAAAGATATCAGTGCCGCGCTTAAAAAGAAACATAAGTGTTTTAAATTCATGTGTAATACCCTTTTTTTGGTCAGTCAATTTAAGATAACACAGTCTTTGTCAAAAATCAACTGAACTTATTTTATACATTGCGAAAAAACTCTTTCCCCGGCAAATACTGGTACAGAAAAACTTGAAAAAAATGTGTTTCGGGTGTATTTTTTAAGGATTATTTTTTTAATATTTCAAAGGATATGGTATAATGGATCGTTTGTTGAATATTGTTTCGCTTATCAATGAATATCTTTCAGATTATGTGCTGATTGTTCTGCTGCTTGGCGGCGGCATTTACTTTTCTGTCATCACACGTTTTGTGCAGGTGAGATGCTTTTTTGAAGGCTTGCGCCACGCATTCGGCAATTTTTCCGTCAGGGGAGGGGCGAAGAAATCCGGATTAAGTCCCTTTCAGGCACTTTCCGCCGCCGTTGCTGCCCAGGTCGGAACGGGCAATATCGTAGGAGCCTCCGGAGCTATTTTAATCGGAGGTCCCGGTGCGATTTTCTGGATGTGGCTGGTGGCTTTTTTCGGTATGGCAACGATTTATGCAGAGGCTGTCCTTGCCATTAAAACCCGTGTGACCGACAGTGACGGAACTTTGCACGGCGGTCCTGTTTATTACATCAAACACGCTTTCCCCAATGTTTTCGGCAAAGTCCTTGCTGTTTTCTTTGCCCTGGCGACCATCGGCGCATTGGGATTTATGGGAACCATGGTTCAGGCGAATTCTATCGGAGAAACCTGCAGTACCGCGTGGGGAATCCCCGCCTGGAGCGTTGGAATTGTTATTGCCGTTTTTGCAGGAGCTGTTTTCATCGGCGGCGTTTCCCGTCTGGCAAGTGTGACGGAAAAAATCGTTCCCGCAATGGCGTTGATCTATCTGGCAGGCGGACTGTTTGTTCTGCTTTCAAGAGTAACTTATTTGCCTGAAACCTTTATGATGATTTTTAAATACGCTTTTGATCCGCAGGCTTTGATCGGAGGAGGTGTGGGGTACGCTCTTAAAACCGCTATCAGTCAGGGCGTCAAGCGCGGACTCTTTTCAAATGAGGCAGGTATGGGTTCCACGCCGCACGCACACGCCATGGCGCAAACGTCTCCGCACGTTCAGGGAACAGTTGCCATGACCGGCGTGTTCCTTGATACGGCGGTGGTGCTGACGATGACGGCTCTGATTATTATTTCAACCATCTATACGGGAGACGGTCCGCTTGCCAATATTGCCGGCAGAAATTATCATGAAGTGCTGCTCAATGCGGGATTGACCCAGACCAATCTGGTGCAGTATGCCGTTTCTTCAGTCAGCTCCGTATTTTTCGGAAATAACTTTGTGGCAGTCAGTCTGCTGTTCTTTGCTTTTTCAACTATTTTGAGCTGGAACTTTTTCGGAAAAATCAATTTTCATTATCTTTTCGGAAAAAAAGCGGTGGTTGTGTATTCAACTCTTTCTGTCTGCTGTATTTTTCTGGGAACAACAGTCAAAAGCAGTCTGGTCTGGAGTCTTCAGGATATGCTCAATCAGCTGATGGTGCTGCCCAATATCATCGCATTGTTTGCGCTCTCTGAAATGGTGTCTTCTTCTGCGCGCAAGTAAATTTTTTCTGCATACAACAAAACGGCAGTTCCGGAAAAGCGGAACTGCCGTTTTGCATTTTGATTTATTTCAGGAGTTTATTTTTTCAACTTGAAGTCAATGTGTGTCAAGTTGATGGCTCCCCGTTCAAAGACAAGCGTGAAAACGTGTTTGCCTTTGGTAAGTTTTACATCGGTATGAGCATAAGAGCCGAGGCAGAAACCTTTTGCCGGATCGTGTCTGATGATATCAAATCTGCCGCCGATTTTGCCGTCAACCAGCAAAATGATATCCCGGGTGTTGTAAACCGGTGTGCCGTAGTGCAGGCTTGCCCGATAGGTTCCGGACTCTTTGACATCAACGGTATATTTGATCCACTCTCCAGCGAAGGTGTGACCAACAACGGCAGAGGTGGAATCCACCCATTCTCCCGGACGGAATTTTTTGCTTTTGTCGGTGAGGTTTTCTTCATCTTTATCTTTGTAGGCAACATTCTGACCGCCTTCATCGTAGTGAGAGAGCTTCAGACGTCCGGGAATGACCGCAGCTTTACCCTTGTAGGGCTTGCTGATACCGTTGCTGCAGACAAAACGCACCACGGGTTCGCTCCATGCCACGTTGCCGGCGGCATCCTGTGCAACGACACTGAACGCGTGGATTCCCGTGGTAAGTTCAACCGCAGCACCGCTGCGTCCGGGCTTGACGTAGTTAGTGGTGTCGTAATACTCT
>JAZQYS010000294.1:0-28149 GCA_045633645.1 Victivallaceae bacterium
CATTAAAGTTTCCGTTGCGATCAAGTTCCAACAGAATGACCGCTCCTCTGGCAGCCCGTTGCTGCCGGTACAGCATAAAAATCTGGAACAGAAGCAGGATAATACAGAGAAAAAGCGAAGTCCACATTGTATGAAGCAACTCGTTGGAGCAAAGAGTTTTTGTATCGGTGACAAACATAAAAGCGGCAATGCCCAATATGGATGCCACGGCAGAGGCAGTCATGACTGATAACAAAGAGTATTTTTGCATAAAAGTATCTCCTTTCATTTGGAAATGGGCAAATCTTTCTTCCGGGACTTGGGGATCTCCGGAATATGTTCATCAATTTTTTCCCGGAAGTTCTGTTCCCGGCGTCGTTGTTTTGTGCGGGAATTGCTTTTGGACGGAGACGCAACTTCCAATGCCGGTGTATCGTCTTGCGGAACTGTATTCCGGATGATCTGCAGAAAATCCTTCCTTGCGGCATCTGCCTGACTGATGGTATCATAAACAAAGATTTTCTGTTCTATTCCGTTTTCAAGAGTACGGCTTGTATCCTTGCTGAATGAGTCAATATGTTCAATGGAGCTGATTTCCGGAAGAGATTGCGGTGTTTCTCTTTCGATGCAAAGGGCGTATTTGACTGGAGGCTTCAAAGTATTGTCAGCAGCATACCGCAGCCAGCTTCCTCTTACGGCATCGGCATCATTTATATCCTGAAATACAAATCTTTCAATGAACCGCTCATTGATATCGTCGTAAAAGATTTCACTGCCGGGATGATCAAAAGTCGTTTCCATAGAACCAATATCCATACAATTACTGTACGAATAGATGGTGAAGCCGTAATTTTCCTGTTCAATTTTTTGATCGGATTGCGTATGCTCCACCGGGGGCATTACTCCGGCTATCAGCATTCTGCGAAGTTCCGGATAAAGACTTGCCGCATAACTTCCGGCAATTTCTCTGCCGATGGCATCGGCGCCATCGGTGATCAATTTTTTCAGATATTCCGGCGTATCCGGCAAAAGTTTTCCTGCCAGATAGTTGGCTGAAACTGTTCCGCCAATGGTGCGGCAGGTGCGGTAATATTTACTTTTGATCTGTGAAGTTTCGTCCAATTCAAGCAGAGATGAAGACTCCTCTCTGGTATGTTGAGGCAGAGATTTTTTGCATATAGAGTCAAGAATCATATTCCGCAACTCGCCGGAATAAAATCCATCACTATCTCCATGAAGAACAGTTTGTTTTTGAAGATTTTGGCAAAGTTCCTGATATTTTTGCATAAAAGTTCTCCTCCTTTTTTATTGATTTGCCATCTGTAAAGCAGCGGTGCGGAAATGAACTGCTGACTCATAAGATGAGAAAACCTGTTTGTAGAAATCATTGCCGAAACGAACCTCCATTCCGGATTTATCCTGATCAAGAGCAGGCAGAATCTCTCCTATTTCAACTTTTCCGTTCGGGTAATATGTTTCGGTAAAATAATATTTGCGGTGCAGTTGCTTCTGTGAAGCAATGAAATCGGCGTTGCAAAGACATCCCCAAAGCAGACACAGCAGAGGACAGAACTCTACATAAATTTTATCACTTTGCCTTGCCGCTGACCGTCCGGCAAATTTTGAGAAAAAATTTTCTGCACTGTAACTGCCGCGATATGCGAGGATTTCAGCAATAACGGCATAAGAGCGTTTCAAGAAAGCTTCATAATCCATTTTTTCTTCCGGCAAAAGCGGAGAAGCGGTCATTGTCAAAATGATCTCCAACGCAAGATCATGCTTTGCACTGTCCTCAATCTCTTTGAGATGATTGATCAACTGCTGCCGGATACCCAGCATTCGCAAAACATGGTCATTACAAGCGTGTTCCAGTAATTGCAACCGTTTCAGGCTATGCTCCTGAATTTTCCCGGCGGCGTCTTTATTCAATGGTGTAGATAATTTGAATTCAAGATGAGCCTGATGCTGTTGAAAACTTTTGGCGTAAAAATTCCCCTGACAGCAGTAAAACTTGAAGATCATCCTGTCCCAGGCACACTTGAGTTGCAGTATTCCATTCACTCCCCAAGTGTGAAAAAGTGCCTGAATCTCTGGTTTGTACTGATCCGTTTTTTGAAAAGTTATTTCCAACGGCGGAAGCAGACCATAGAGTTCATCTATTTTTGCACTTCCGAATCCGGCTTTGCTTTGAAGCAGAGATAAAAATGTGTTGATCTCACGAGGAAAATCAAGTTTGCAGAGAGTTTGTTTCAAGAGTGACATAACATAGTTTCCTTTCCCGGTTGCGGTGATGGGGTTAAAATAAATTTTTCGGGATCATCCGGAGCAACATCGAGAATTCCGGAAGCCGGTTCTCCGGAACGGATGAGTTCAAAAATAAAATGCCGGATCTTCCGTTCAATATTGCTGCGGAGTTCACGGGCCCCGTTGCGGGTATTGTCGATACTGCGCAGGGTTTCTTCGATGACATCAGAAGTAAATCCATAGATATCAATGTTGTGGGATTTTTTGTATTCCGGCAGCAGCAGCTTGTAAAACTTTCCGGCAATCAGCCGCAGATGCTCTGGCTTCAAAGGCCGGAAAATCAGGATCTCATGTCCGAATTTTCCGAAACGGGCGATAAATTCCGGACTGAACCGTTCTTTAAGCTGCATTTCAAGGTTTTGCTGCAGGCGCCTTTCCGAAAGATGTTTGATATTCTGAAAGACCTGTGCCCCGATATTACTGGTGGCAACGATAAAAAATTTGCTCAAGTCATAGGTTTTATTGTTACTGAGCGTAATTCGTGCGGCATCCAACTGCTGAAGCATGATGGTAAAGATGGCAGGGTGGGATTTTTCAATTTCATCATATAATATGACTCCTTCATCGCATTGCTCCAGAAATGCTCCCATTCTCCCGGAACTTTTGCCACCGGGTGTTCCGATCAGGTTCATCAGAGCCTCTTCGCCTGCCTGCCGGGAAAATTCGGACATATCCAGCCGCAGGAAATTCCGGTCCGCAGTTCCATACATATATTCTACTGCGGAACGGATGGATTCTGTCTTACCGACACCGGTGGGACCAAGCAGGAAAAGCGTTCCCCGCGGACGACCGGGCGTATTCAAATTTAACATTCCGAATTTGAGGCAATCGCAGAACGGAGAGAGGATTTTATCCTGTCCCATGATCCGGCTGTCCAGAAATTCTTTCAAGGCTTCCATTTTTTTCAATGACGGGGCTTGTTCACTGTTTTTGAGCGTGTTTTCCATGTTTCAGGTCTCCTTTCTTAAACTTTTTTTGATTTTTTTTGCAATTCGCTCTTGACTTTTTCATCTTTCGATGCCATTTTATAAATGCAAAAGCGTAATATTACGGATTTGCATATACAATACCACATTTAGCCAAACTTTTCAAGTAAAAAAACGAAGAAAGGAGGTAAAAAACAAAATAGTTCGCTCAAAACCGTAATGTTAAACCATCAAAAAACACATCAACATGAAAGGAATCAAGATGAAAAAAACAGAATGGATCAAAAATAATCGGTATTTTCTGGCACTTCTCGGTTTGCTGGCATGGCCCGGCAAGGCGCAGGCAGCGGTTCAACAGGTTACACTGGAAACCGGCTTAGGGTATGTCGGGTACTTTATCATCGGCATGATCATGCTGACCTCCCTTATATTGATCGGAGTCGGCGGCTATCAGATGAGTCAGGATTCCGGTAAAGGCAAGATGACCGTGGCGGCAGGTGTGCTAATCCCGGTTTTTCTGGCTGTCGTTTACTACATCTTCAAAACCGTTTTGAAGATCGACCTCGACTTTTCACCCAATCTGTGAGGTGGATATGAATGATGTATCGCCAATAACAATCACCCGCAATCCCGCTCAGGCTGTATCTTCGGTGGTGAAACTCTTTGGTTTCCGCGTCCGTGGTAATACTGTCTATGTCTTTTTCGGCGGTTTGGTTTGCGGAGTATTTTGTGCGATTGCCGCCTATCCGGTGCATATTCTGCTTGCCGGAATTGCCATGATAATGCCTCCAGTGCTTTCAACACTCTTTATCAGGAAATTCATTGCGGATAAACCACGCTGCTTTTTCTGGTTCTGGTATGATGAAAAGATGCAGGGGCGTTTTCTGCGTAAACCCAAACGCAAGGGAGGTGTTTATGCTGCAGCTTCCTGACGGATATATCGTCCGCACCGAAAAGCCGGAAGAAAGTTTCATCATTTACGGTGATCTGAATCCCAAAGGTTTTGTAAGTAAAGGATACCGCCTGGAGATCCCGAACCTCAACAACGCCGGGAACGGATTGAAAAATGATCTTTTTTTACGGCTTTCCGGATGGCTGGCTTCCCAAACTCTGGATAAGCGTATTCAAATCCGCTATACCCGTGATGCAGATTACCGGGATATACTTTACTCTTATCAGTCTGATACTGACAATCTTGCCGAAGATGTATGGAGTAAATACACCCGGCAGGAAATCCACGCTAAAATGCAGAGCAAAATTGCCAACCGGACTTTAAGAAGAGAGTATGTGGATGTATATTTTTCCCGGAGTTTGGGAAATTTCCTGAAAAATGGTTATATCCCTGAATCTCCGAAAGAAAAATTATCCTTTGAGAGAGAGGTCACTTCGTCCTTTGCCACAGACATGTCCGATTTGGGGGCTTTCCTGGCACTGCCGGTCAAGCCATTGGACAACATATCTCTGTTCCGGGAGTTCTACCGGGCGGTCAATAAATCAGCTCTTGATCTCAATATTGATTACGATGCAACTTTTGATTGCCGTCTTTCAGAGATTTACAGCTGTGAATATGCCGGTATCACGTCTGAAGAACCCGGTCATGCCAGTTTTACTTCCGATGGATATTTCCACAATATCTTTACTTTGCACGATTTTCCCAAAAGTGATCTTGTGCCGTTCTATGGAGCAAAACTTCTGGAGAACTCTCTTCAGAATCTGACTATTGTGGTCAACATTGAGCCGCAGGATGTGGAAAAGACCATTGAGGAAAAACAGAAACATTGGAAGCGTGTCCGTGCCGACTTGCTGGAAGAGGAAAGTGAAGTTGCCGCATCCGCAGGATTGGATGCTTTGACTGAACACATCTACCGGCTGGGTAAAGGAGAGGACTTCCCTTTGAAAGTAGAGTATGTGATCCACACCTGGAACCGGGATCTGGCGGAACTGCAAAGTGACTCCACCATTCTCAAACAGGCGGCTACCGCCATGTTTACCAGTCTGGATTCCTATGATCTGGGGTTGCAGAGTCTGCATAATTTCAGCAAAACTCTGCCGGGAAATCTTTTCTATCCCAGACGGGATGCACTGCTGGATTGTATGCACCGTCCATTGGCGGCACTTCTGCCTTTTTCCAGTTCCTTTGTGGGTAAAGGCAAAAACGGCAACATCCTCTTTGAAGGAGATCACGGTAATTTGATGACCTTCTCTTTCTTTGACGGTGGCACACCGCAGCATACACTCTGTCTGGGACAGACCGGATCAGGAAAATCGGTGAATTTTGTTTCCATTCTTTCCCAGTGTTACCACGAATTTTCCAAAGTGGTCATTATTGAGGAAGGCGGCAGTTACTTCAATCTGACAAGGATTTACGGCGATGAAGCCCAATATATCGTTATAGACCCAAGTGCCAATTTGACGCTGAACTATTTCGATACAGGCGGCTTGCCGCTGACTCCGGCACAGATTGAATTTGCGACAACTTTTCTGGTGGCAATGTGCGGAGAAAGTACCGATCTGGAAAAAATTCAGGATCGTGCGGCAATCATTACCCCATATGTTGTGGCAGTTTATACCGATTCCTACAATGAGTGGAAAAACCGGCATCGGAAAGAACTTGAAGAAGCGGCCCGGATGAGCCTTACCATTGAGAGTATCATTCCCAAACTTCCGCTGGATCAGAATACGGCACAGGATGCCTATTTTGAACTGCGGGATATTCTCAATCATTCCGGAACACTGGATTCTTTCGGCAAAGAGGTGCTGGAACTTTATCACTCCTGGACGGTTCAGGACATCAACAACTGCATCATTGATGACCCGGAAATGCTGCGTAATATTGCGTATGCCTTTATGGGCAAAGGTGATATGCCGTATCACAGTCAGCTGGTGGAAGCAATAAGGGAAACTTCTTTATCCAATCTGGAAAAGAGTGAAACTTCCCGGATCGCTGCCCGGTTGGCAGTTTACTCTATTGAAAGCGGCAAAGGTTGTCTTTTTGACGGGGAAACGACCATTGATCTTTCCAAACGGTGGATCCACATTGAGCTTGGAAAAATGGCACAGTCCGGCAATGCCCTGAAAAATCTGGTAGGCATAGTGATCAACAATCTGGTCAAAAATCAGATTATCAATATGCCACGTTCAGCGAAAAAAGCATATCTCTTTGAGGAGGCATCACGCTTTCTGCTGATTCCCGGAGCTGCCGAAATCATGAAGCAGACCTATGCCCAGTTCCGTAAATTCAACTGCGTGGCGATCACGATCACCCAGTCCATTGCCCAGATGGCACAATCCGGTGTGGGGCAGATCATTATGACGCAAAGTAAAATGTTTCTGTTCCTGAAAAATACCGACAGTGCCGAACTGGATCTGATCCGCAACTACATCCCCATTTCAGATGAAGCCAAACGGAACATTATGGATTTTCCGGCTCCGGAACATCTTCCGGCAGGAAACAAATTTTCAAGTTTCCTTTTGTTTGCCCAGCGGGCGAACTGGCCGATGGTGGGCGTGGGACGGAATTATGCTTCCAAAGCGATTCTTTCAGCTGCGGCGACCAGCGGAAATCTTCACAGCAAACTTACCAAACTCTTAAAAACTATTTCGGTTCGGACACCGGAAAAAGAGTTTGCCGCAATGCTGCTGGATGCCACAGAGGTGCTGCATGAAGAACTGAAAGTTTTTCAGCTCCTGAACAAAATCGAAGAGTGCGGGGATGACCGGATCAAGTCCCTGGTACTGGATACAAAAATTGAACTTAAAGCAACGTTGGATCGTTCCGGGATCTGACAAACACAGAAAGGAAAAATTTATATGAGGAAAACTTTAACCTTGACATTTCTCTTTCTTATTCAAGTGCTGGGCGTACCGCTTTTTGCAACGGTCACGATCCAGGGAACCGGTGGTGATACTCTGAAAACGATTGTCGTTCCGAGTAATTACGACGGCAAACAGGGGACTTTCTATGCCTACGGCGGCTGGAGTACATGGAAAGAAGACTTTTTAACGTCTCCCCGGGTAATGGAAATTCTCGATCCGAATAATTATCAGGTTGCATTGTCTGGTTGGGCAAATGAAGATGATCCCTATGTATCATTGGAAAAAGATGTGACTCTCAAAGCAGGTATTTATAAGGTGCGTTCGTATGAAAATGCCTTCAATATGGAGCTGGCTGTCATCCAGTATGCTTATCTTGTTGTATGGGATACGGATACCGGGGATTCCGGCGGCGGCAATACCGGAGGCGGTGGTACAACAGTGGTCGTTCCGACTCCGACACCCAGCAGCGACGGCGTTGATCTGGAAGCATTTATCACTTCCATGACCACCACTTTGGAAGGCTTGCGTGCGGAACTCAACGGCAATCTCAATACCAAAACGGCAGAACTTCTGCAGATGATCCTTAATTTGCAAAGTCAGCTCAATGATGCTATTGCCCGTCACGCCACAGATCAATCCCTTGTTTTAAATCAGATTGCATCTGTCCAGACTGACCTCAACGACAAAATCGCCGAATTGAAAGTCCGCATTGCTGAATTGCAGACCAATATCAATGAAAAAGGCAATCAGATCCAGATATTGACCAATCTGCACAATGCGGATGTTCAGCGGATCGAAACAGCGATAGCCAATCTCAAGGCACAGCACGAAACGGATGTCGCCGGCATCAATGCCGCCATTGATGAAATCAAAGCAAAACTGCAGGAACTCAATACAAAATTCCTTAACGGCGACAAAGCCTTGCAGGATCAGATTGATGACCTGACAGAAAAACATGATCTTCTGAAAGCGGAACTTAAAGCGGCAAAGGACAAGCACGATGTGGATGTGGATAAACTCCGCAGCGAGATGAGTGCCATTGAAGCATCTATCCGGGCTGCCCATGACCGGGATATTGCCGTTTTGAACGGAACCATTGACAATCTCAATACCCGTTTTGAAACTGAAAAAACAGCTTCCAATAAGAAAATTGAACAGTTGGAAACGAAACTTGCCCAGCTGGAAAAAGAGTCGGAAGATGGGGATGACGCTCTCCGGGATCTCATCACAGATACCCGTTTGCAGCTCTTGAGTGCCCAAAATGAACTTACCGCTCTCAAGCTGCAGCATGACCGGGAAATTGCGGAAGTCAAAGAGAAAATCACCAAAGCGGAAAATGATCTTACCAAAAAGATCGATGATGCCACGGCGGATTTGAAACAGGATCTTCTGACTGTTGACAACCGTTATAAAGACCTCTGCGCCCAACTTGACAGTAAAATCCAATCTGCCCGCGATGCTCTCAATGCGGAAGTTGCCAAACTCAATGATACGGATAAAGACCTCTACAAAGAGATGTCCGATCTGAAAGAGAAGCAGGCGGATTATTACGCCCGTCTGGAAAATATCAAACTTACCCACGAGCATGACAAACAGGCGTTGGAGGCCCAGATCAGCGAACTTGACAAAAAGTATAAGCAGGAAGTGGATGTTCTGAAAAACGAGATCACTTCTCTTAAAAATCAGATCAAACAGGCGGAAGATACCCACGCAAGGGAAGCGGCAGAACTGAAGGCCCAGATCGACAAACTGGTAAATTCTCTGGATGAAGAAGTCAAAAAGATCTATCTGGAACTGCAGTCCCAGAAACAGGCTTTGGAAGATCATAAAAAAGCAGCTCTCGCCAAATATGACCTTCTCCAGTCCCAGTTGAACTCCATTCAGTCCCTGCTGGAAAAGCGGGTGGATGAACTCAACCGGCTTATCAGGTACAGCACCTATTCTGAAGAAAAACTGCAAACTCTTCTCAAAGAACTGGAAAGCAAGGTTTCTGCCAAAGAAAAAGAGATTGCGGACCTTCAACTGGAAATTCAGGAAAAACTTGCCAAAGGCGAAGATGTAACCTCTCTGCAGGAGGCTTTGAACCGCAAACTTTCCGAATTGCAGGATTTACGAAAGGAATTGGATGCCATCAAACAGGCACTGCAAATCAGAGATGATGACAGCGAATTCAATGTCATTAAAAATCAGCTTGCCCAGGTGGTTTCAGAATTGGCACTGGTCAGCAAAAAAGCGGAACAGATGGTGGAAGATTTGCGTGGTGACCTGCTTGCCACTGAAGAGCGTCTTCTGGCATTGATCGAACAGATCCGCAAGGAATCCCAGAGCGGTGACGCCGATTTGCAGGCACAGTTGGATGCTTTCAAAGCACAGGTCATGGAACTTATCAAGCAGTTGCAGGATAAGCAGAATGCCGGTGATGAAGAATTGAAAAAGTTGATGGCTCAACTGGATGAACAGCATAAAAAACTTCTGGAAGAGTTGCAGGGTGACTTTCAGGATCAGCTTCAGGCACTCAAGTATCAGCAGGATGTTCAGTATGAAAATCTGCGTACAACCATCAACAATATTGCTTATCAGCAGCGGTATTCCGGCGGAAATACCAACAGTGGAAATTATGGATTGCCCTCTATGCAGGATAAGGAAGTTCCTACTGACAGCCGCGATTTGCGGGTAAGCCCCACTGAAATATTGAGCTTCTGACAGGAAAGGAGACAATCATTATGTTGCGAATTACACTTTCATCTTTACTCTTGTTGAGCATGATGCTCATTGTCAGCGGCTGTTCCGCTACCCAGATTGCTCAGACCAAAGCATCGCAGGTAGTTTCTCCGGCGTTGGGACTTGCCGGAGCCGTGGGCGGATTATTTGCCACGGAGGATGAATCCCAGGGAACACAAATTGCTGTTACCACAGCGGCGGCTGCCGGTGGTTATCTTCTGGGACAGTTTATTGAAAACGGTTTTAAAGATGAGAAACAGAAAGAATTCCGTGCCGGTTATGATCTGGGGCGTTCCAATTCAGCCAAAGAACTTTACTGGCTCTATCAGAAACTTCATCAGGCGGAAGAAGGCGGAGAAACCCGCACCCGTCTGTATGAACTTCCCGTGCAATACAAAAACGACGGCGTGAAGCGTGTTCCGGATTCGATCCTGCTTCCGGTCGTGGAATAAGGAGGTTTTATGAGGCGTTTTTTTTCAACAGCATTTATCGCACTGACACTGTCGGCTGTCTGCATACCGCAGGCGCAAGCAGCCTATGCGGTGCATGATGCAATTACTTATATTCACGATACCATCAAAGCGGTTCAGGATGAACTCTATCAGCAGATCGATCTGGATACTGCGGCAGAAGCATTGAGTGTGGGACAGGATACTTTGACGACCTGCCGGGATACTTTGAAAACTGCCCGTGATACCTACGATACTGCGGTCAACATCTATGATACAGCGACCCATATGAAAAATTATATCGGTGATCCCGCCAGGATGGTGGCATATATCAACTCCCGTTTCTGGCATGACCGGGAAATTTCTGCGGCACTTAATGTAACCAAAGAGGCTCTGGAATTGGCGGATGGGGATGTTTGCAGTACAGCGGATATTGAATTCCTGCTGGATGATATTGATTACTCCATGCGTCTGGCACAGCAGCGTCAGTCGGAACAGCTTGCCAAAACCCAGAAAGAGGCTTTGGCAACGCAGGAGATCATGAAGAACTGGGAGCAGAAAATGCTTACCCAGCTGCGTGACCTCAACACTCACGATCAGCAGTATGATTCCCGGAACTCCACCTTGAATGAACTTCAGCACGCCGCCTATAAAAACAGCATCTGGCAATCCAACACACTGGGGCAGATGTTTGCGGCACAAACTGTTCATTCAGCGATGGTTGCCCAGCAGATGTACTCTGACAATATGCGTCAGGATGAGATCGACTACAAAAAAGCCAAAGCCATTCACGATTCCCGCAAAATCAATGAAAGCGGAGCATCGGAACTGGAGGCAAAAGGCTCTGTCGGCAACAACTTCATTGAGCAGTTCATCAACCGGTGAGGTACTCTATGTCTGGTGCTTTAACATTTCAAAACATCAATCAGGTAATCCTGAATATGCTCGATCAGATGCACAATGTCTGCATTTGTATCGCTATGCTGATCATTTTTCTTTCGGTGTACCGGAATTATCAGCAGTTCGGGGAATATCTGGGGATCAAGTACCTTGCCGGAGTATTGCTGGCAATCGTCTTTATCGCTCTCTTTCCTGTTATATCAGACTACCTTTTCAAAGGTATGCTCAAGTGGGGAATGGATGCCGGTAAACGGGTGGAAGAATCGGTTAAAGTGCTGCTGTCCATTGAAGTTGACGGTTCCTGGTATGAAGCTGTGGTCGTCGGTATTGCCAATCTGTTTTACCGGGGCGGTATATGGCTTGGGAAATGTGTACGGGATCTGATGATACTGGTTCTTTGCGGACTTTTTATCATTTTAAAAACACTTTCCCCATTGTTTATTGCCATGCTTACCGTTCCGGAAACCAAAACGATCGGCGTCAACTTTATGACCA
The DNA here is from genome assembly GCA_045633645.1 of Victivallaceae bacterium. Classification (GTDB taxonomy): domain Bacteria; phylum Verrucomicrobiota; class Lentisphaeria; order Victivallales; family Victivallaceae; genus UBA1784. The sequence goes on from JAZQYS010000294.1 coordinate 11,591, forward strand.
TGACTTTCGGATTCATTATGGCTCCATTGTGTATGGTTTTCGGAGATCTCACAATGGTATGGGTAGTCTGTCAGCTCTGGGAGCATACCGGAATGGCGGCGGCAGCGGCAACTGCCATCGGAGCCAGCGGTGCGGCATCAGCCGGACTGGCTATTCTGGCGGCATCTCCTCCGGGAGCGATCGTCATTGCTGCCGGTGCCATTGGAGCTTTGTTTGCTTTCGGCTGTGTATTTGTTCTGCTCTGTGTAGTCATTTACATCGGTATTCCGTGGGCGTGCATATCACTCTTCCGCGGCGGCGGTATCGGCAATGCTTTGGCTATGTCGCTTAATACTGCCTCCAATGTGATGAATCTCACCAAAGCCGGACAGGCTTCTGAAAAGAGTCTGGGCAAATCCATTACCGATGCCATGACCCGCAACAACAGCGGAAATTCCGGGGGAGGAAATGCTTCCGGAGGAGGCGGCAAATGAGGAAATTATTTCTTTTTCTCCGGCGTCATGGAGCGTTCATAGGCTTCCATTTGGATACGATGCCATTTGCGGGCCTCTTCGATCTGGCGTTTCCGTTTGGCTTCTGCTTCTTCCCGAGCCCTGCGTTGAGCCTGAGCCTCTCGGACAAGGATTTCCAGATTCCGTTTGCTTTCTTTGGATTCTCCGCAACCGGCAAGTATAACGGCAGTTGCAGCAGCGAGCGTGATGGCGATGATCTTTTTCATATTTCTTCTCCATTGTTGAAAGTTTGTAAACGGGTCTTCCCGTCCGCTTCAACGACGGGAAGACCGGAAAGAAAGGAGGTCTTTTATGGTTGTTAAACCTCAAACCGATATGTACGCAATCGTATTGCAGGAGCGGAAAATCTTTTGCGGATTGATCATTCTGCATATTGTTTGCGTAACGGCACTTCTGACGGGAATGCTTTTTGCATACCTCTATATGAAAATGCCGGATCGGGTCATCGTCATGGCACGGGATAACTCTATTTATCTGGGAAATTCCGCACCTTTGGAATCCCGCAGAGTTATTGAAGATGCCGCCATGCGGGCAACTTTTGCTCTGCTTTCCAGACGCTATGACATCCAAAATGAGAAAGCGATCAACTTTGCTTTTACCAAACGCGGACAGGGGCAAGCCAAAGGCTATCTCAACGATACGCAGGAAACTTTTGAAAAACGCAAGATTTTTCAGGAGGTCGAAACTGCCACCGTGGAAACGGCAATTCTGCAGGGACAGCATCACGCTCTGGTCAAGGGCACTTTGCTTAAACGCGGAATCTATTTCGGTCATCCGTATCAGCAGAAGCGGGATTTTGCTCTGATGATGCGGCTTGAAAAGAGTGAAAGCGATACTGAACTGCCTTACAAGGTAGCCGGTATGCGCTACTATGAGGAAGAACAGGAAGTTGTGGAGGTACCCAAAGATGCTCCAGAAAAATAAAAACCGCATTTTGCTCTCTTCTCTGATTGCTTATATGGTGCTGTCCTTTATTACTCCGGTAATGATGTACCAGCTCCGGGACAATAACCGTCTGATCGTTATTGACGGCAGCAACAGTTTCCATGTTTCGGAGTATTCCAGCAATGAGCAGTTGATCCGGCTGTATGAATATACGGCACGGCAGGCGACCGATGCTTTGTTTATGCGTAACCCCAACGGTCTTGACCGTCCGGATCTCTTCAATGAAATGTATACCGGAGTTGCCCGGAACAAGGCTCTGGATCTTCTGAAACAGGATGTGATCCAGTTTGGTACCAGAGATATTCACCAGAAGGTCGAAGTTCTGCGTACCAAAGTTCTTGAAGCCGACAGCCGGAAATCCTTTGTGGAGATCGAAGGACAGCTTTTGCGTTCTTCCCAGATTGAAGGGAAACGGGAAAGTGCGGTCATCAAATTTGCTCTCACAATGAGTTTGAGCGTCAACTATGACCTCGGTAAAAATGCGTTGTATCCGTTCATCGTGGCGGATTTTTCCTACAAAGAACAAAAATGAAAGGATGACTTATTATGCAAAAAAGAACACTTTTCTCTCTTACAATGCTGCTGTGCAGCGGGATTGCTCCGGTATTTGCGTCTGATTTACCTAAAGAAGTCAAAGCAATTAACCAGTTCCGGGAGTTCCGTCTGGATCAGGGACAGATCTATGAACTTTATGTCAAAACCGGCGATGGCGTGACGACGGTAACTTTTCCCTCGGCGATTTCCAAAATTGCCGGAGTAAATGTTTCCGTGGATGGCAGCAGCGATTTTCTCATCTCTGCCAAACCGGGTTCCTACTACTTTAATATCGTTGCTCTCAAAAAAGGAGCTACAGGAACTCTGACCGTCATTCATAACCGTCAGACTTACATCCTTTATTTGAAACAGGATGACAGCAAGGCTTATGCTGCGGTCAACTTTGCCGCATCATCCGGTGGTTCGGCGTCTGTTTCCGGGCGTGGATCGGCGGTATCACCGGCACGCTTGCTTTCTCTGATTGATATGACCAAAGGCTATCATGTGCTGAAGCAGCGTTATCCCAGTGATTTGCGCGATACGATCCATGCAAAGAATCACCGCTTTTTCAACTTTGATAAATTCCGTATCGAATTGCAGGAAGTTGTACGGTTCAACCGGGAAGATACGCTGGTTTTCAAACTGCTTATGCACAATGACTCCCCAGAGGAAATCGCTTATGACAAGTTCAGTTTCTCGGTGCAGGCAGGCAATAAAACCTACTATATGAGTGCTGCGGATGCCAGCGGTATCATGCCGCCCAAGTCGGCAACCTGGGCATTTTTCAGTATTACCGGAACACCTGACGGCGGACGCAACAATCTTGCTCCGGACAATAATTTCCTGATCGGCGTTACGGCAAAGTACATGGAAGAAGCCTATAAAATCCCGCAGGAGATCAATGATCCGGTAGTGAAGCGTCTGGTCGAGCTTGCCAACCGTCTGGAAAAGAAACTTGCTGAAATGGAGAGCAATAAAAAAGTAAATGAAGAGAAAAAAGAAGTCAAGAATGAAAAGAAAAATGAAGTTCCCGCTGTTCCCCCGTCTGTCAAAGTGCCTGCCGAAAAGCTGCAGAAAAGTTCTCCCCAACCGCCTGTTGTTCTGGCGCCGCCCGCTGTGGCTCCGGTCAAGACAGAACCGGAAGCGGTGAAAGAGGAAAAGAAATCAGCCCCAGCTACGGCAAAACCTGTTCCGGAAGTAAAAGCTCCTGCTGTTGATGAGAAAAAAGCAGAAAAGATCGAAACAACAGCAGAAATCAATCCGGTTCAACCGGAAAAGAAAATAGAGGTAAAACCGGAACCGGAAAAGGTTGAACATCCGGAAGTGCCTCAAACTCCGGTCAACGAGGAAAAGAGTGTTGCCGAAAAAGGAGAAACTCCGGCAGAGCCTGCTCCTGAAAAAGTAACCGGAAAGAGTGAAGACACTTCTGAAAAAGTTGTTACATCTCCGGAAGAGGTAAAAACGGAAGAAAAAACGGAAGAAAAAACAGAAGAAAAAACAGAACCTTCTGAAACAAAGGTTTCTGCGGAGGATCGGGAGGTATCATTCTGGGATTTTTCCGAATTTCCGGATAATCTCTATTGTCTGGTCAGCTGGATGATCTTCTGGAAATAATGGAGGACAGAGTATGAATTTGCGTGAATTTGTAAAAAAACTCCGCAGTCCCATGGGGACGACGATTCTGTTTCTTTCCGGTCTGGTCATTCTGATTTTGCTGGTGCTGCCTATGCTTCTGCGTGATGATGCGGGAAAACTGGAAGTCAACCGTCCGGCAGGTGGTGAAGGCACCTTTGATATCAACAGTAATATCAAGGCTGTCACTACACCTCCGAAGAAGCCGGCACCGGAACAGAAACAACCGGAAAAAGATGGTAAAGACTCGGACAAAAAGAGTCCCCGTCCGCCATTGCCGCCCGGCCGCAGTTCCAATGGAACATTCCGCAAGAGTTCCGGGCAATACAATGGCGAGCGTTTAGATTCTTCCAATTCCCGGAAGTCCCTTATTACCATTATCGACGGAGACGGAAACAATGCCAAAGAGAAAACCTTTGTTTCGGAACGTTATGCTCCTTACGGACGTCTTATAGCCTGTAAGATGGTCAACACCGTTGAATCCGGCGACACTGATACGCCGCTTCTGGCGTTTGTCACCGAAGACCTCTGGTGGATCAACAGCAAAGGGGAAAAGAAGCTGATTATTCCAGCGGGGACCGAAGTTCATGGAACGATCCGCGGGGCAAAACCGCTGCGCAACCGTCTGACTACCGGAAACAACTTTGTTCTGGTATGGCAGGCTACCAGTGATATGGTTGGATTTGAACTTCAACTCAAAGGTATTGCTCTGGAAAAATCCAACCATCCTGATACCAAAAACAAAGCGACCATCAGTGATATGGCTGCCGGAATCCCCGGTCAGGTTATGAGCAATGAAAATCTTGCCAAATTCCTGATGTACACTCTGGCATTTGCACAAGGGATGGCACAGGGATATCAGACGACCGAACTCTATACCGATGCCGGAGGGATCGTCAGCACGCAGGAAGGTACTCCTGAAAATGCTCTTGCCCGCGGTACGGAAACCCTTGCTCAAATTATGCTGCAGGATGTCTCCAAGCAAATCAGTAAAGAGTCCTACTACATCCGGGTTGCCGCCGGAACCGAGTTTTATCTCTTTGTCCAGCAGGTCATCAACCTTGATGAAGCGAAAGTCGCTGATACTCTCCTTAATAAATTGGAAGCTGAAAAAATCCAGGGACAGGATAAACGGCGTTCTGCCAGAGATATCCTCAACTCATTCTCCAAAAAAGAACAGTAACAAAGAAAGGAACCATTTGTTATGCAAAAGAAATTTATGTTTGTGTTCAGTGCCGGGTTATTCACTCTCATTGCCGTTTCCGGATGCCGGAGTAAAGAACTGCCGCCTCCGCAGTTTACCCATGTGCCGGTTTATGTCGCTGCCCAGCAGATCCCGGCAGATGATCAGAATAAAATCCGGAGCAATCCTGTAATGCGGTCTTATGCCATCGGCAGATATGTTGATCCAAACCGTAAATCGGTAATGCACGAACAGCATACCATTTACCGTGAAGAACAGTCTCCCCGCTGGAATCTTATTCCGCAACCTGATGCCGATCCGGTGCTGATGGCACAGAAACAGCGTCAGGAACGCTATGCCAATGCTCTTGCCGGTCAAATCGCTCTGGCATCCAAGGATATGCGTGATACCCGCAACATGGTGCGCAATGTTCTGGAAAGCCAGCTTTCGCAGGAAACCAAGACCAGAGAATTGCTGCTTGTGATCGAAGATCTCAAGAAACGCTACGGCATTGTTTCCGGCAATCTGGTGAAATCCGCAGACTATATCAACAAACTGGAATCTGAGCTGAACAAACTTCAGAAAGAAACTGAACTGCTCAAACTCCAGCTCCGCAGAAAGGGTAATTGAGTATGAGGAAATTTATTGTCCCGGTGATTTTTGCCCTTCTGCTGCTGATTACCGGCATCCACAATCTGGTGCTTTCCGGTAAATGTGCCAAACTTCAGCAGGAACTTATCCGTCAGGATATGCTTTTGCTCAAACAGTCAAAGATCCTTGCCGTCAATACGGTGTTGTTGAAAACACTTGTATCTGACCGGCAAAGCAAGAAACCTGAAACACTTAAATCCGGAAAGGAGGGACTTAAAATGGATAAAATGCCGTAATGAAAATTTACGGCAACCGTCGCTCCAACAGGTTGTTTTCTCCTGTTGGAGCATCGTCAAGGCGATAAGAAAAACTTATAGAGAGGAACGTGTTATGAATACCATCTCCCCCGAAAAACTGGAAAAACTCGATGTTCTGTATGCCAACGGTCAATTTGCAGGTATTGCCCCCGGAGAATTCAAATATCTTCAGGAAAGCGATATTGATAATTTGATCTTTGAAGCAGGACAAAATCTGGCAGGAACCTATCAGATTCCCGATAAAGCAACCCGGGAAAGCGTTGACAAACTGCTGGATTCCGGTGTACTGCCGTTCACTCCGGAGGATGCACGATATTTGAGTCTTATGGGCGCAAACTCTCTCATCTGGCTGGTATACAGCAGTAACCGCCATCGGACTTATGTTCTTACGAAACCTCAGCAGAAGCGGATCAGACACCTGATCAACAAAGGTTTTCTGCCGCATATGAGCGATCGTGAGATTGTAATGCTTTCCAAAGAGAAAGCCAATAGACTTATTGAAGAAGGTGAAAACAACGCCCTTTACGAGGAGGAATTTTAAGATGAAAACTTTTTATTTGATTGCCGGTACCAAGGGCGGGATCGGAAAAACATTTATCGCCACCTTGCTTGCGGATATGGCTCTGCGAAGCGGTAAAAAAGTTGTCCTTTATGACTGTGATGATGAAAACCACACTCTGGAGGAGTCTTATCCCGTAAAAATTGAAAATCTCACCGTTAATCCTGTTGCCATTGATTCGGCAAGAGATATGGATTATCCGCTGGATCAAGTCATTAACGATATTATTTCTCAGGAAGAAGCGGACCGGAAGGAGAATTGTTTTTATGTTGCCGACATGAAAGCCGGCACCAGTGCCAGAACCATGCAATGGATGGAAGGTCTTCCTTACGATTGGTTTCTGGAAAAACATATCAGCATAGTGCTTATTGGAGTGGTAACTTCTGAAATTGACAGCGTTGCCACACTTGCCGTCTGGATACGGACATATTTTGACGATATCCGTAACGGGAAACTTCATCTTGTAGTGATAAAAAATGATGTTATGCAGACGGATTTTGACTATTATGATGCAAAACTCCATCCGGCGTTGAAAAATTTGCCTTCAGTCCGTGAGATTGTTCTTCCGGCGATGAGTATTAAATCATTCAAAAATATCCGGGGCAATAAATCCACCGTAGGACAGGTGGCAGGCGGCATAGACAGTGCAGACTTTCTCCTGCCGATGGAGCGTTACCGCTGCCGGCATTACTTTCAGATTGCATCAGAGGCATTGAAAGATGTTTTTGAACCTTTTGAACAGAAAGAGTCAAGTTGAAAATGCCGGAAGAAGCTCTGAATCAAATCATAATGTCTGACCGGGAACTGACAGCCAGATTGATCCGGATGGGAGCAGTTGCCCCGATGGATCTTGACTTGCTCAACGCTGAAAAAGTTGAAGACATCACCTCGGCATTGCCCACGGTGTACGGCTGCCGTTACTCCACAGCTGATGCTTTGGGCAACTCTATAACAGTAGATTGTTATGCTCTTTCGCCGGAGGGTGTCAACCGTCAGTTTTTTCAGGCGATGCAGGGAAAAAGCTTCTCTGCATTTCCTGACCGGTCGATCATTCCGGAGTATTCCCCGGAAGCCTGGAAGGGATTTTTACAGCAGGATTTCAACGGTATTGACCGGAAAGATCTGCTGCAGCGTTTCCGCCGCTGGGGGATCCCGCTGGAATCAAGACGCGTGCAGTATGGTTTTGGTAAAATCAATACCATTCATGAACTCAGAGCCGAAGATATACTGAAAAGAGATCAGCAGGATCTGCTCTCCCGTCTGGTCAGGATGGGAGTGGTGGAACCGCTGGATCTGGACCGTATCAGCATAAAAGAGGCTGATAAGATCATTCGTAATCTTCCTGCTCTGACAGAATCGGAAATCATTTGGAAAGGAGAAAAAGACTATGAACGGAAATATTTCATAAATCTGGCGGAGTTCCATATTTCCAACCGTGGGACAGCTCAGGATTTTTATCCGGGATTGGATGATCCGGTAAGCGATGATGAGTTACGTACCCCAAGATACGAACAGGCACAGGCAAGAAACGACGTTTCATATGACAGTGACTTACACGGTCCCAATGTCCGTGCCGGAGCCCATACACTTCATATGCAGGAACGTTTATTTTTCTCCCAAAATGAAGGTGTGGAAGAAAAAATCGTGCATCGCCGAGAGGAAATTACAGGCGGTTATGCCTGGCTGAACTACTTTCGGCAGAATCAGCAGGAGGCATTGCCTAACGGCAGTACAACTGCCTTGCGTAATGCGTTCAAAAACTGGGGTATTCAACTCAAACGGGGAAATTTGGAACTGGGATTTGCCAAAAGCGTAACAACAAACAGAAAGGAGGCACAATTAAGTTATTATAAGGTTTTGTTTTCCAAGGTCGTCAACGCCGGTATCGCAGAAATGATGCCTAAACAGGATTGGTATAATCTTGACCTGAAAAAAGCAGAAGCCTTTGCCGCAAAAATTCCAATGCTTCCGGAAATGGAGCATCCGGGGGAATGGCTGGATTTCTTTCGCAGTCCGGCTCCCCGAACTCCCGCAGAAATAGCGTTGCTGGAGGCTCGTTTCTATGAAGCGGGAATTTATTTTGATGAAAAAATGATTGTAACTGCATTCCCGAAAATACCGGGCAGCGGTTCAAAAACGAAAGGAATTCAAACTATGCAAGATATTACTGTTGATGATTACAAGAAAATGATCGGTCGTCTTACGGCATCCGGCAAAATGGAACGCATGGGAGCGGAAGAGTTCAAAAATCTTACTCTTGAAGATGCCAGAGATTATGTCCGCGGATTTGACGCTCCGGCATCGGATAAGCAGAAAGTTCTGCTTCGTTCCATGTATGATGAGGGCAGACTGGATATCAAAGAAAAAGATATTGATCTGCTTTCACGGCAGGAAGCAAGTTTTGTTATTGACCATGCTCCCAAGCAGGAAATTTCCAAAGAAAAACCGGAACATCCGATGGAAGATGATACCCGCAAAGAGTTGCGGCGGTTGATTGACAACGGAGATACTCCGCAAATCCCGTATTCCCGTTTCAACAATCTTTCGGAAGAAGAAGCCCGCAGCAAAATCGATCAGGTTTACGCCCGCCGTCCGGCTACGGAAAAACAGAAGGAGTTTATTAGAGAAGCTCTGGAAAAGAAATCATTTCCCCCTGCGGCAATGCGTGAACTCTTCAAAAAGCCGACAATAACTCCGGCAGACGTGGAAAGTCTTAATCAGTTGCAGGCAACGAAATTGATCGGCTCTCTGCCGGCGACAGAAAAACAGATTGAAGCGGTCAAACAGCTTGTGGAAGATAAACGCATTGAACCTTTGGCAAGTTACGATCTTTCAGCGGCAGATGCCAATAGAATTTTGAACAAAGCCTATCGGGAAGCTGCGGAAATTGATCCCAATGGCCCCGCTACCAAGCGGCAGAAAGAGGCTTTAGAAAAACTTTTGGCAGATAAACAACTTCCTGCTGAAATCACTCCAGAAAAGATCAAAGACATTTCTTTTGCTGAAGCCGGGCAACTTTTGGAAAACTCTCCGGCAACTCAGGCTCAAAAGGATATGATCGGTCGGTTGGTGCATGAGGGTAAACTTACAGCCATCCCCAGAGAGGATTACAGTAATCTGAACCGGAAGACCGCCAGTCTGCTTATTGATATTGCCAACGGCAAGCGTCCGGAAAGTGATATGCCTAAATTTTCTGAAGTGGAACGCCCGCCCACCGAAGCTCAGATGAAGCTCTTGGAAGAATTGCGGGAAAAAGGAAAAATTCAGGAAATTCCGGAAAATCTTACCCGCAACACTGCAAGTCAACTTATCAATGATTCCACAGCAGGAGAACCTCTTGCTCCTCAGCAAATGGCGATTATTGAACGCAAAATTGCGGAAAACAAGATTCCCAATCTTTCCGAAGAGGACAAGGCAAAACTTACTCAAAAAGATTTTGCCCGTTTGATGAAGGAAAGCAAGAGCGTTGCTCCGGAGAAAACACCTGAAAAAGCTCCGGAACAGCAAGCCCCGGAAAAGGGAAAGAACAAAGAAAAGGCTCATAACGCACCCGGCATGAGCCGCTGAAATCATAAAACGCCGCCTGTCTGAAAAGGCAGGCGGCATATATCAATGGAGATTTTATGTCACAACAACAAAATTCTCAAAGAGATCATATTACCTTACGCAATGCCGTTATATCCTGTATAATGGAAAATCCTGTCGGCAGAGATAAACTGCTGGAAATTCTCTCCTCTTACGACAATTGTGGAGCTGAAAATGATATTTTTTACGCTCTGCTTTTGAAAATGGAATTACAGCAGAGGTCGTTGGAAATGCTTGATACCAAACACCGGGAGTTTTATAAAACGCTCCGGAGTGACATTCAGAGCATATTGGGAGAAGAAATTCAAAAAATGAATGAACTTCTTTCCACACAACAGGTTATTTTCCGGTCTCAGTTCCGCCGTCTTTTGGCATTGCATCGTGAAACTTTTTTGATCCGTGTACTGATTTATGCAGCAGCAATCATCGTTTGTGCCTTTATCGGTATCGGAGCTTTCGGATTTTATAAACTTTTTGTATAACGGTGGCGTATGTCTGTACTTGATCGGGAAATTATGAATTTTGAGGGTAACTCCTGGACTACCCGTGATGCGGCAACCGGATTGATGTGTTTCGGAATGACCGGTTCCGGCAAATCTTCCGGACCGCTCCGCAGTATTGCATTGAAATTTCTGGAATACGGTTACGGCGGAATTGTTTTCTGTGCCAAACCGGATGAGTGTGACACCTGGATCGATTATGCAAAGGAAACCAAACGGGATAAAGATATTATCAAGCTCAGTCAGGAAACTTTTTGTTTTCTGGATTATGAGTTCTCCCGTCCGGCAGAAGCCGGTGGCGGTCAGGTGGAAAATGTAGTCAATATTTTTCTGGAAGTTGTTAAAATCACCAAGGATAAAAAGTCCGGAGGCACTTCTGACGAATATTGGCAGAATGCGATCAAACAGTTTCTCCGCAACACGATTTCTCTTCTGGTAATGGCTCAAGAGGCGGTAACGCTTCCCAATATCAAAGCTGCCATCGACAGTTCCCTGCGGGACAATTCTATTGCGGAACGGCTTAAAAATTATTTGAAGGAGTTTAAGGATGCCTGTTACTCCGACTTTGAAAATATCAATGTCGCTCAAGAGAATTTTTCCGACTTCATTGCTGATTTTGAGCAGGATATCCGGCAGAGTCACGCCAACAGCAGTGATTTTTCCGATGCAGTCATTGCCGCATCCAAGGATTACTGTACCAAACTTCTTTTGAAAGCGATCTATTTCCGGCAGGATGACACCCCGGATTATGAGTTAGCATACAACTATTTCCTTGTAGAGTTTCCGCAACTTGATGAACGTACCCGCAGTAATACCATATCGTCTTTTACAGTGTTGGCAGACTCCATGCTTCGTGGCGAATTTCTCCGCTGTTTCGGAGCCAAAGAGAGTACACTTGTAATGGAAGACCTCTACCGTAAAGGAAAAATTCTGATTGTGGATCAGGATGTCAAACGCAACGGTATTGTCGGACAGATGACAGCGGCTATCGTCAAACTCTGTTTTGAAAAGATGATTGAACGGCGGGAAGATATTTCTGATCCCGACGCACGACCAGTCTTCCTATGGGGAGATGAGTGTCAGTTTTTTGCCATCGATTACGACCAGAAATTCCAGACCACAGCCCGTTCCTCCCGTACATTGACCGTATATGCCACCCAGAACCTTGATAATCTTTATGATGGTTACGGCAAAGAAAAAGCCAATTCACTTCTGGGAAACCTCGGAACAAAAATATTCTGCCAGAACGGCGACCATACCACCAATAAATGGGCCGCTGACAGTATCGGACAGGAAGTTTTACGCCGTCACAGCCAGAACATCGGAGACAGTAAATCCGGTGGGATGAAGGGGGATTACAGTAAATCTGATAACTATTCCGAAGGCTGGTCGGAACAAAAAGATTATAAAGTCGATATTATCCAGTTTACCACCTTGCAGACCGGCGGTCCCCGTGGTCAATGTCAGGTCGGATACATCTTCTGGCAATCCGGTCGCGTGTTGAAAAATGGTGATGTTTATGTCCGTTCAACCATTAAACAGAAATGCCGGAAAGTATGCGGAGCAAAGTTTGAACGCCATTGCCCTCCTGTACCAAAAGCCGGAACCAAAGAAGAGAAAAAGGGCTTCCGCCTCTATGGTTACGACTGGTTGACTTTTGCAATTTGCATTATCTGTACCGGCATTGCCATTGGCGGCTTTTACCTTATTTATACGGAACAGGATCACTTTTTATTGCCAATTCCCGAAATCGGGATCATTACCGTGGCAACGATTCTTTTGTGGTTTATTGGTATCGGATTGGATACGATGCTGGCTTCAATCGGTATTATTCTGGAAAATGTATGGTGTCTGCTCCGCCGTAAGAGCCGTAAAAAGTGCAAAGTTATCAATCGTGTTCCTCTGATCGTCATTACCTGGCTGTATCTGGGATTTTCTCTGGCATTGGCAGTTTATCTGCAAGATTGTATCTATGAACAAAAATCCCTGCTGCCGGTTGCCGGATTATGGCTGGCTGCAGGGATCGCTCACCGGCTTTTCAAAAGTGCCGGTGGAAGAAAGATTCCAGTGGACTGAAAATTACTTTTCCGGTCTGCGGATCATTATTTTTTCATCGGTAATGTCCAGATAGTGTTTTGTAAATGAAAGACTCCGCTGTTCAAAATAACGCATCATTTCATGCAAAGACCAGTCCCCATGTACCAGATGATGATAACCGAAACATTTACGCAAAGTTACTGCTCCCACATCTCCGGGAAGAGTTATTTGGCTTTTCTTTGCCGCATCGCTCAAACAACTGCTGATATACCGGCTGGTCATGGGAGCCGGTTTATCTTTTTTGGAGTTGCGGTAACTGTTCTGAAAGATATAAACATCATCCGGATTTTCACTGCGAAGTTTATCCAGTGCTGCAAGTGTGCGGTCGTTGAAGTAAAATTTACGGGGTTCATCCTGTATCTTGCTGGGCATAAGTATATACGGCTCAACCTTGCCGATAAGGTTTCCCTTCTTTTCAAGTTTTATATCATCCCATTTCAAGGTCAGGAGAAAGGTCGGAAGCAAGCCCAGATCAAGTCCGAGAAGAAAATAGGTGTGGATCTTTCTTGAACAGTTTGCTTCTATATACTGATCCCATTTTCTCAAATCAAGGGCATTTTTGATCGGAATCAAAGTCGGTGTCGAATTTTGCTGCATGGTTCATCCTCTACTGTTGGTAAATCATTTTGTTACTATAGCATCTTTCCACGAGAATTTCAATCTTTTAATATCTCATTTTTGCATTTTTTAGAAAATAAAAATCCATCAGACAGTTTCCTGCCTGATAGACAAGAGTGCGTTGCTTATTGTTCTTTCGGGTTGGCGATACTTTCCCGGTACATCTTCAGATAACGCAGCATCGCAGGTCTGGAATGTCCAGGAATCGCCTCATCGTTGAGCAGCTCATTATCTGTGACCGGATACGGGTGATTGGCGATAAATTCTTTTCTTGCTTTGGCGGATGCGGTACGCTGACAGAACCCCAAATCCAAATATTTCTGGATCAAATCGTGAAATTCTTTGCCCCACACAAGACTTCTGGCTGTATGGTAATCTATTCTGTTCAAATGTCTTGCAACGTGTTTTTCGGCAAACTCAAATGGCTTTGATACCGGAAAAAGCTGCATCTGTTGACGTGATAAACTCTTATGCCACAAACTGGATAAAGAGTAAAGCTGCCGCAAACATTCTGTGTCATCGGTATCTTTCAAGGCAAGGAGCTTCCGGCACATTTGCCAGGCTTGGGAAATTCTTTCAATACATTCAGCCGGTGGCTCCGGATATTTTGCTGCGGACTCATAGACAGATTCTATCATATCTGTTTGCACAGCAAGCCGTTTCGCTCCAATAAACAATACTGCATTATTCTGTTCCAAAAGCCATTGCTGCAAGTCATCAAGATAAATGGCTGTTTTCTCCGGAAGTTCTTCACTGTCAAGATTGGAATAGTTTTGAATACTCAATGCGATGGCATAGGAAAGCAGATTGCGAACAGCGGTTGCTGCTGCAATCTGTACTGTCATTCCGGGAGTATCAAGAGCCGGAAAAACCGTCAACGCAGATGCGTTGATCAATGTCGGTTCTTCGGCTCTTGCTTCTTTCAGCCGGGTCTTCCATTGTTGGGCATTTAGTGTCATTTTTAACATCTCATATTTGAGTGATTATAACTTATACCGCTTTTGCGTAAAAGTCAATCTCAAACCGTCAGAAAGTTTGTTATTTTATGGTTTCCATTTCAGAAACTCCGCGTTTTGTTCTGCATTTTTCAACGAATTTCCGGATGCTTGAACAGGTGATACGGGAAGTTCTATGACCGAGTTTCACCAATTCCAGCTCTCCGGCATTGACCAGATCGTAAACACCTTTTACCGTCCGATCCAGAAAGCGAGCAGTCCGTTGTACTGAAAACATTTGCAGGTCTTCCAGCGGATTTTTTTCCATATCCGGGATTTTGTCCGATTCATCTGCCGTGATCAGACAACGCAGTTCTTCCATTTCATCTTCCGGAATCACGCCACATTTATGAAGCGGTTCCACAACCTGAAGCAAAGTTTCAATTGTTTCTTTCTTTAACATATATATCCTCCTATTGTTATGGGGTTTACTTTCATATTATACCATACAGGAAGATACATAACAAGCTGTTTTCTTTTATGCAACGTAACGATAACACAGATGTTACATCTTTTCATCATTCGGCAGCAATTTCACGGCATCAATGGTCACTTCTTCGCCGGAACTGATCTGTAATTCATTGGCGGCAAGTTTGTCAATAATTACATTTAACTGCAAAAGTTGTATTTCTGTAGCCTCATTTACGAAAGAGGTGATCCGTTCCCGCAAAACATCACGCAGCGGAGAGTATTTTATGTTCTTCACTTCCGGTTCTTTAGAAATCAATCCACGCATCAGTGAAATTCCCTGCAAACGGGCTTCCCGGTCAGCATGACTCTGATAATGTCTGGTCATTGCAGATGTCAAATGCCCGACAATACTCTGAACGATAGGTAGTGGTACACCGCGGATACCGGCATAATAACAAAAGCAATGCCGTAAACTGTGGAAGTCTTTAACGCTTTGCACCCGTTTGCGTCCGGGAACACTTTTACTTGTCGCGATTCCAAGTGAATGGAGATAGCCGAGAATTTTTCTGTTCAAAACACCGTGATGAGTCAGATAAAGTTCAGCGGCTTCCGGAACAATATACTCTCCCATGCCGGAAACCTCCCATTGTTTTTCCAGAAAATCTGAAAGTTCGTACTCAATGGGAATATGCACCAGTGTTTTAGTTTTTCGGGTGATCCGGTGGATTTCTTTTTGGAAGAAATCAGGATTGCCGTCTGCATCGAAAACTGTCATCTCCACATCTTTCCAGCGAAGCGTAGCAACATCCCCCAGACGTAATCCTGTGCAAATTCCAAGAGTGAACAAGGCTTTCTGCAATGGCGGCGGATTGGCAAAGATCAGAGCCAGCTCATCTTCAGAAAAAATTTCCCGTTCCACCGGTTCCAGTTTTAATGGTTTGATATGGAAAAACGGGTTTTCTTCCAGAGTGTACCCCAAATCTGAAAGCAGGAATGTAAATACCGCTTTGCAGACAGACTGATAACGGTTCAGTGTGGTATTGCTCAATACTCCACCTGATTCATAATCTTTGAATGGTTTGCGTTGCGGGCAATTTCCGGCGATATATCTTATAGACCGGTTCCAGCGACCGTTTTTGCGGATGTAAGCAATATAGGCTTCGGCGTGTTCCTTTTCAACTTCGTCCAGCGTCCGTAAATTGAAATTGTCTTTGAGGTACGAAGCAAAGTCATACCAATACCGTCTGTTGACTTTTTCAATTTGAGGAGAAGCTACCCGTGTATGCGGTTTTTGAAGATGAAGATCAAAGGCGTCATCAAGGGTGATTGTCAGGCGAGCTTTCAGTTTTTTCAATTTTGCCCGTTCTTCCAGATACTCGGTTCTGGTATCAACTTCCTTGATCCGTTTTCTGCGTTCAAGAAAATCTTTTGCAGCAGCTTCAGCCTCCCGCTGAGTGGTGATATGTCTGCCATTGGCAGTTTTCAGAGTTATGGTTTTGCGTTTACCATCGGAATCATAGTATTGCAGATAAAAATGTCCATTCGATGGATTTTTGCTTATTGATCCGTTACCATGCTGCTTTCGTTTGGAGTTTTGAGAAGCCATATGCAGTCCTTTCACGATTTTTCTGCGTTTTTCGTCATCATACCATGATTTGACGAAAAACGCAACGGAAAAGGACTTGAAAAATGTAACTGGCTGTGTTATATTAACGTCATGTTAGATTAAGCTGAATTTATTGCAGTTTTTGAGTAAAATCACTCAAAACCGTAATATTAAAAACAATCCGGAACAGTGCGGATTTCACCTCAAAGCGACTTCTGCTTATTTCTGCTTTTTTTGCATCGACACCATCCAAAACACCGAAAAATTGAGCTGAACAGAAGTTTTGACAGAAAAATTGAAAATTTCTGCCATTAAAAAGTATTGTAAATCACAAATGCTTGATAATCAAGAAAAAGAAAGAAACAAAGGTCAGAAATTCTGCACCGGCAGGATAGTGATGATAGCGATCACGACCAACAATTCGATCAGGGTAAACGGGCTGCATTTGTGTAATTTTTTCATGATTTTTCTCCT
>JAZQYS010000295.1:0-3148 GCA_045633645.1 Victivallaceae bacterium
TGTCGCATCTCTGCTTCTGAGCGAGCGCCCGAGAAAAAAGAGCGCATTGGATGCCTGCAGGATACACGCTCCGCTCCACGGAGAAAGCTGGGCTTCGGCGGCAAAACGGCTCGGCGATGACATCAGTATCTGACCGCTGCCGATCAGGATCATGGAGACAAAGGCGATCAATATCCGTTTGGGTTCCAGCGCCGACGAGCGGGAGGATTCATTATTTTCTGCTCCCCTGCGGGTCGCCAGATAAGAGAGCGCCGCCGCAATCAGCATCACTCCGGCAATGCCGGTCCATGAGAGAGGTTCTTTCCAAAAGAGCAGACTGCAGCCGTAAGGCAGCAGAAAGGAGAGCTGGGGGATCGAATAGGCAAGCGCTCTGCCGCCCTGCTTGAGATTGGACATGCAAAGAGCCTGCCCCGAACCGTTGAGCAGTGCCGCCAGCGCGAAACAGATCAGCGCCGGGCGGTATGCCGAAGCGAAAACATTATTCAATCCGCCGACGGAATGACCGGCAAGAAACAACAGCACGACTGCGGTCGTTGAACCGAAACAGTAAAAGTGATTGACTGAAGCTCCACGCTGTCTGGCTTCGCTGAGGACTATGGCAACCAGAGTCCAGAGGACTCCGAGGGATACCAGAAACAAATAAGCATTATTCATCTGATTTTTCTCCGTATTTCGTTTGTTAATGTAGCATTACCAGATGATTTTTTCAAGTTTCAAATAAAATAATATTGTATTTTGCTTGACAAATTATAATTTGAATGTGTTATATTATATTCAAGTCAGAAGCACAAGGTATACAGATTTGAGAATCACACTTGCCTTTTTGCGGAATTAATGCATTTTTTGTGTCATTTTTGTGTCATTTTAAGCATGATTTTTGCATTTTTGACACAAAAAATGGTTATTATCGAACTTGATGATTTTGCATCTAACTCGTTAATAACCAATAAAAAACACTGGCGGGCGATGAGGGCAAGCCCGAAATTTTTAAATTACGCTTAAAACTTGCTCTAACACCTTGATTTTACGCTGAAAAATGACTCTGGCGACTCAATCTACCGTTTAATAAAAACCACCTTTAAATGGTAAAAAACGGCACTCCGAATCCCCCAAACGGTAAAAAACGGTAAGCCATTTTTTTCGACACATCAAAGTACGGACACAAAGTCTCATGGAATTACCATATACTTGCCATTTCAGCTATTCAATTCTCAAAACAACCTGCAATTAATATACTGTTTGCCCACCAATTCCAGTGTTTGCGGACTGTTTCAAAGTAATTCAAACCGTTATCAAGCTTATCTAATATAGCACAAAGTTTGAATTCCACACTATAGTTACGCTGCTTCTTTTGTGTTTTCTCCATAAAAAAGTACACCTCAAAAGTTGTATCCAACTTTTGGGGTGCACTTCAGGGCGGACTTGGAGCAGTTTTTCTTCCGTTTTTTCTGTCCTGGATCGGGAGCCGTTTGAAAAAACAAAAATATTTTCAAAAAAATGCTTGAAAAAGCAAAAATATAACGTTATATTACAGAAGAAAAATAAAATAATATTGTATTTTGTGGATGCGGATAAAATAATATTATATTAGGTTTGGACTATGAGTATTGAAAACCGTCAACCGATACAGGTGGTGGATCGTGCACTGGATCTGTTGGAATTACTTGCCACTGAAAGCGATCCGGTATCCACAACCATTCTTGCTGAACGGCTCGGAGTTTCAGTTCAGTGTGCAAACAATCTGCTGCGGGTACTTTTCCGCCGGGGATATGTCTCTCAGGATTCATCCCGGCACTACCGGCTCGGTCCGCAACTTTGCATTTTCGGCAATTCCACCGCCCGCTGGGGTAATCTGCGGAAGATGATGGAGCCGGTATTGACTGAATTGAACTGCCGTTCCGGTTTCGGTGTTTTTGCCGGAGTTCTGGAAAATGACCGTTTGTATTGCTGTATACACATTCGCCCGGATGGGGAATATTCGCCATTGTCTTTGCAATTCTGGACCGAAGAACTGCACTCGACCGCCGGAGGCAGGGTACTGCTTTCCGCCCTTTCACCGAAAGAGCGGAAAAAACTGTTTGCCCGAACAACCCGCCGGCAGGTCACCTCTAAAACGGTCATCGACACCGGTGAACTGGAAAAAATATGTCTCGAAATCCGGGAGACAGGCTATGCTGAAGTAAAAGAGGAGTCGCATGACGGCACTTGTTCCATTGCCATACCCTTGCACGATTTTTCCGGAGCGGTGATCGCTGAAATCGGTATCTACGGGCCGGTATCTGAATGGGAAAAAACCTCATGCAGTCAGAAAAAAAAGCTTCTGGAAGCGGCACGCTCTCAGCTGGAGAATTGGTGATATGTGGTACAGGAGACGGGAATGTTTGAATTTGTAAATCAGGAAAGTTGTTTGAAATTTTCTTCCGTAAACGGAGCCATTTCTGGCATGACGGCTTACGGAAAAGAGTTGATGACCGGAGCGGAGCGGGCCTTCCGGATCCGGCTGCTTGCCGGTAACGGCGATGCCGTCATGCTGGATGATCGTGATTTTTCTGATTTTTCATTTGACGGCAAAAATATTTTGCACTGGCGTGATTGCCGGAAATTTGCCGGATTGGAAGCGGCTCTTGAAATACGCTGTGCCGGTAACGATACATTTTGTTTCCGTCCGCAGGTTTCCGGCATTCCGGAAGGTTTTCTTTTGGAATTGATTTCTGCACCGTTGATCGGGATAGCGATCGATTCCGATCTGCTTATACCTCATTATGAAGGTGCGCTGAGGCAATATGCTGATGCGGTTGAAAAAAGCTGGGAGGAACACTTTGAGTTTCCGGGTAATTGTCAATATTATCCGGGGGCATTGCAAATGCAGTTTTTTGCCGCCACCAGAGAAAATTCCGGTATCTATTGTGCGGCAGATGACTTGAGTCATGCCTTGAAATTCATCGGTTCGACCCATCAGGCAGGAGCAAAAAGTCTGGAAGTCTACATGGAGTGTCTCTGCGGTACGGAAAATCCAGGGAAAAATTATACTCTGCCATACGATATTATTCTGCGGCCGTTTACCGGAAACTGGCAGCATGCCTGTGAAATCTACCGGGAATGGGCAGAGCGTGATCCGGTACTTCAGCGCGATTTTGAATTGCCCAAG